>DASXAI010000312.1:0-11658 GCA_036406775.1 Acidimicrobiales bacterium | reverse complement strand
CGGACCTCGCGCACCAGCCAGTGCGACGCGTGCCGGCGCAGCACGTCGTCGACGGCCAACACGGCGTCGGCCTCGCCCTCGGTGCGGAACACGATGGTGGCGATGTCGGGCTCGTCGAACCGCAGGTGGAGCACGGCGTCGTCGAGCTCACGGGCGGCCGCGATCCCCCACCACGAACCGTCGATGGTGTCGGGCGCGGCGGGCGGAGCACTGCTCGGTCCGCGGACCGTGATGATGGCGGCCCGCCGGTCGCGATCGAGCTCGACCGCCACGTGCTCGCCGGCGAGCGGCGGGAGCTCGACGCCGGGGCCGGCGGCGGGACGGTCTGACCCGGCGGCCCGCCGCGCCGCCCGGGTGTCGACCTCCTCGGCGAACCGGCTGCGCGGCGCCACCGCGTCGACGAGTCCCCAGTCGACGGCTTGGGCGCCCTTGACGCCCTCGGCCCGGGTCGAGAAGGCGTCGGCCAGGTCCCGCCGCACCCGCCGCTTGTCGACCAGGCGGGTGAGCCCGCCGGTGCCGGGCAGCACGCCGAGCAACGGCACTTCGGGGAACGACACGGCCGACGACCGGTCGTCGACGAGGACGATCTCGTCGCACGCCAGCGCCAGCTCGTAGCCGCCACCCGACGCCGTGCCGTTCACGGCCGCCAGCCACACCTGGCCCGACTGCGCCGACGCATCCTCGATGGCGTGGCGCGTCTCGTTCGTGAACTTGCAGAAGTTCACCTTGTGGTGATGCGTGGACCCCGCCAGCATCTGGATGTTCGCCCCCGCCGAGAAGAGCTTGGGGTGGCCGCTGGTGAGCACGATGGCGTGCACCTCGGGGTGCTCGAAGCGCAGGCGGTCGACGATGTCGGCCAGTTCGATGTCGACACCAAGGTCGTAGGAGTTCGACTTCAGCGTCACGCCCTCGGCCAGTGCGCCGTCGGGATCGACCTCCAGGACCACGGTGGCGACGGGCGGGGCGACGTCGACACGCCAGTGGCGGTACTCCCCCCAGTGCCGCTCGAAGTCGAGCGTCCCCATCCCTTTTATTCTACAACTCAGACGTTGTCCGTCAAGACTTTGTAGAACATCCACGCCGAGGGCGACCACGTGTCGTGGCGCTCGTGGAACGCCGCCGCCGCCCGGGCCCCGCTCCAGCCCGTAGGGAGCAGGGCCGCCGGCAGGCCGGGGTCCAGGAAGGGGAAGCGGCGCCACAGGTGCACCAGCCGCACGACGGACTCGAACGCCTCGGCCGGCGAACCCGGTGTCGAGGCCCCGGTGTCGGCGAGGAAGTCCTCGTAGGCGGACTCGACGGCGGCGAGGTCCCACGCCTCGCGCACGAGCTCGGGGGCGGCGCCGACCGAGCCCGGGCGGGCCGTGAACGACACCGCCTCCTCCAGGCCCAGCTCGGCGAGCACCTCGGCCGCCTCGGCCTCCCGGCCGACGTCGGGGCTGATCCATGCCCCCGGGCCGAGGGCGCCGAAGCCGGCCCACGTGAGCCGGGTGCGCAGCCGGTAGCGCAGCTCCCGGCGGCTCTCGGGCACGCTGACGAGTAGGAGCAGCCACTGCCCGTCCCACTCGGCGCGTTCGGCGCCGAACGAGTAGATGCGGTCGGTGCCCTCTGTGAGGAGGCGTTCGGCCCGCTCCGTCAGGTACCAGCGCGCCCGGCGGCCGACCCGCTCCGACCGCAGCCATCCCGCCGACGACGACCGGGCGACGGCCTGGCGCGCCGCCTTCTCCTCGACACCGCACGCCGCCAGCGCCCCGACGAGCGTCCCCGTCCAGGCCGCCCCCCCGTCCGGTAGCACGAACTCCCCGAGCACGGTGAGGAGCAGCGACCGTGCACTCGTCCGGGCGGTGGGCGCCACCTCCACGCCTGACAGTCTTCACGACGATGCCGCACCTTGCCGTCGACGGGCACGCGCTCGACTACGTCGTGCACGGCGATGCGGCCCGCCCTGGCACCCTCGTGTTCCTACACGAAGGGCTCGGGTCGGTCGGGTTGTGGCGCCGGTTCCCCGAAGAGCTGTGCCAGCAGACCGGGCGCGGCGGCGTCGTGTACTCCCGCTACGGCTACGGGTGGTCGGATGTGGCGCCCCGGACGCGGCGCCCCGACTACATGCATCACGAGGCGCTCGTCGTGCTGCCGGCCGTGCTCGACGCCCTCGACGCCCGCCGGCCCGTGCTGATCGGCCACAGCGACGGCGCATCGATCGCGCTGATCGCCACCGGCGCCGGCGTCGTCGACGCCGAACGCCTCGTGCTGCTGGCGCCGCACGTGTTCGTGGAGGACGTCAGCATCGCCGGCATCGAGGCGGCGCGCGTCGCCTACGAGACCACGGACCTGCCGGCTCGCCTGGCTCGCCATCACCGGGACGCCGACGCCACGTTCTGGGGCTGGAACGACATCTGGCTGGCCCCGGCGTTCCGGGCCTGGAACATCGAGGGCTACCTCGGCGGCGTGACGTGCCCGGTCTTGTCCATCCAAGGCCTCGACGACCAATACGGAACCCTGGCCCAGCTCGACGCCATCGGGGCCGGCGTGGCGGGGCCGTGGGAACGCATGGTGCTGGCGGACTGCGGCCACAGTCCGCAGCTCGACCGGCCGGACGCGACCGTGGACGCCGTCAGCCGAGCTTGCCGCCGCGCGCCTTGATCTCGGTCTCGATCTGGGCCTCGATGGCGCGGGCCAGCTTGTTGGCGCCGTCGAGGTTGAGGTGGAAGCCGTCGTTCTGGCGCATGAGCTTGGCTTGGCCGTCGTCGTCGACGATGTAGTCGGCGTAGCCACCGCTCGGGCTCTGGAACATCGACCACACGTCGACGAAGGAGACCTGCGGGCGCTTGGCTGCTTCCTGTTGCTCGGCTTGGCGCAGGACGGCGAGGCGCGCCGTGAAGCCGTCGTCCTTGGCGTTGGGCGTGCCGACCCAGATGACCTTGCGGCCGTCCTGCATAAGGAAGTCCATGGTCTGGCCCACGCGGCGGGAGTACTCCTCCAGCCACTTGGGATCGGTGGGGTCGTAGGTGTTGCCGTCCGACGCCTTGATGGGCTGCGCGTCGTTGCCGCCGAAGTCGATGACGACGATGTCGGGCCGCACCTTGCGCACCTGGTCCTGGAGGCGCTTGGGCCAGTCGAAGAAGTCGGGCCGGGTGAGACCGGAGGAGACCTTGAAGTCGAGGGTCGGCGCGACGAGCCCGGTGGCGCCGGCCAGCCGCTCGAGCGACTCGCCGAAGCCCTGGGCCTGCGAGTCGCCGGCGATGTAGAGGCGGAGCTTGTCCTCCTTGGTGGGGACGTGGGCCGCCGTGGACGGCGGCGTGGTGGTGGCGGCCGCCGCTCCTGCGGGCGTCACCGACGTGGCCGCACCAGTGTCGGTGTCGTTGCCGGCGGGTGCGCTGGCCACGGTGGTGGTGGGCGCGTCGAAGGCGAAGGTGTCGCGACCGGCTTCCCGGCCGCGGTAGTCGGCGATGGCCTCGCCCGGGCGGGTGAGCTGGAAGGCGTCGGCGACGGCGTGCATCGGCTTGGTGACGGCGAGAGCGAGGCCACGCGTGGCCGAGTCGAAGGGCTGGCGGTTCGCCATGTCGAGCAGGCTCTGGGAGTTGAGGAGGGCGGCCAGGCCGAACGCGATCACGCCGACGATGAGGACCTGGGCCGCCGACAGCGGCCGGTCCCGCGAGCCGCGCCGCGGTGGCCCGGGCGGACCCGTGCGCCGGGGCGGTCGGGTGTCGACGGCCTGCTCGGGCGCGGGCCGGTCGCCCGGGCGCCGGATCGCCGCTTGCGGTCGGCCCGACGTCGTGCGCGCCGCTCCCGTCCCGTGCTTCCCGACGAGCGGGTCCTGAATCGGCTCGGTGGACATCAGAAGCTCATCATCAGAACTGGAAGTAGATGAACGGGGCCACGCCGGTGGGGCCGAGGGCGTCGATGAGGAAGAAGCAGCCGGCCAGGGTCACGCCCTGGGCCACGAGTGGGAACGTCGAGAAGGCGGCCTGGATCCGCAGCATGGTGGCCTCGGGCACCAACTGGGCCGCCAGCATGGCGAGGATCGTGAAGACGAGCAGCCCGGTGACGAGGGGCGAGGGCTGACCCCACTGGGTGAACAGACCGGTGAGCATGTCCATGGCGATGCCGAACGTCGGCGCCCGGAAGAAGATCCACGCGAAGCACACGATGTGGAACGTGACGAACCAGCGCACGAACCGGTGCCACGGCGTGTCGGCCGGCTCGGGCAGATGCAGCGCCGCCCGGCGGTCGGCCATCAGCCGCTCGCCGGCCAAGCCGACGCCGTGGATGCCGCCCCACACCACGAACGTCCACGACGCGCCGTGCCACAGACCGCCGATCAACATCGTGAGCATCAGGTTGCGGTAGGTCTTCCAGCGGCCGCCACGGTTGCCGCCGAGCGAGATGTACAGGTAGTCGCGCAGCCAGCGCGACAGCGTCATGTGCCACCGCCGCCAGAAGTCCTGCAGCGACAGCGCGATGTAGGGCGAGTCGAAGTTGGGCGGGAACTTGATGCCGAGCAACAGCGCGCAGCCGATGGCGATGTCGGTGTAGCCGCTGAAGTCGGCGTAGATCTGGAAGGCGTAGCCGTAGATGGCGAAGAGGATCTCGAGCGAGCTGTGGTTCCCGGGCGCGGCGAAGACCTTGTCGACGATGGCGCTGGCGAGGAAGCTCGAGACCACCACCTTCTTGAACAGACCGGCGACGATGAGGCGGAAGGCGCGCGACGCTTCGATGTATCGGGGGTCGGGCCGCTGGCGGAGTTGCGGCAGGAACTCGACAGCGCGCACGATCGGGCCGGCCACGAGGTGCGGGAAGAACGAGAGGTAGACGGCGAAGTCAAGCAGGCTGACCGGCTTGAGGTTGTCGCGGTAGGCATCGATCACGTAGCTCATCGCTTGGAACGTGAAGAACGAGATGCCGATCGGGAGCACGACCTGCACGAGCGGCGGCGACAGGTGGATGCCGAGCTTCGAGAAGCCGTTCGTCACCGAGTCGACGAAGAAGCCGTAGTACTTGAAGTAGGCGAGGACGCCGACGTCGAAGGCGACGCCGCCGAGGCACCACGCCCGCTTGACGGCGCGGCTCTTCGACTCGGCGATGCCGATCACGAAGATCTGGTTCGCCACCGTGACGAGGGCCAGCAAGAAGCAGTAGTGCCAGTCCCACCAGCCGTAGAACACATAGCTGGCGACCAGCATGAACAGCTTCCAGCGGCGGGGATGGGGCCGGAGCAGCCACGACCCGATGAACACGAGCGGGAAGAAGATGCCGAACTGGATGGTGGGGAACAGCATCAGTCGCCCGCCCGATCGGCACCGAGAATCCGAATCCGCGCCGCGACCGGCGGCTTCCAACCACGCATCCGGCTCCCCACATTAGGTGGCAGGTCTGCGCCGATCAGGGACGCCACCGACCGCACTTCCGGCGGGGGAGCGCGGGTGTGACGGCTCCGTTACACGGTCACGTCTATCCTTGCCGCCGGGGGCCGGGGCGCTTAGCGTCGCCCGATCACCAGGGGATCCCACCCGAATCCAGCACGGAGGGAATCAATGCGTCAAGGACGCCGCATGGCAATGGCGTTCTCACTCGCGGCCTCGCTCGCTCTCGTGGCGGCGGCGTGTGGGAGCGACAACAGTTCGTCTTCGTCGGCGGGGAACGCCACCACCACGGCCGGGGCCACCACCACCGCCGCGCCCGGCGGGACCACCACCACCGCCGCGGCGGGCGGGACCACCACCACGGCCGCCGCTGGTGGCGGCGGGGGAGGCACGGGCACGTGCAAGGCCGGCACCGCCCAGAGCACGCCGATCCAGACCCAGACGGGCGACGGCAAGGGCAAGAGCGTCGGCCTGCTGTTCGACGTGACCGGTCGCGGTGACAAGTCGTTCAACGACGGCGCCGCCGCCGGCCTCGACAAGGCCAAGGCCGACTTCGGCATCACCGGCAACGAGTCGACCCCGACGGCGCAGGACGGCAGCGACCGGCCCGAGCGCATCAAGGCCTTCGTCGGCGCCAACAACCTGGTCAGCGCGGTGGGCTTCCTGTGGGATGCCGCCGTCACGGCGTCGGCCGCCGCGAACCCGAACCAGCAGTACTCCATCATCGACGACGTCGTGTTCACGGTCGGCGCCGACGGCAAGCCCACGACCACGCCGGCGCCCAACGTGCGCTCGATGGTCTTCGCCGCCAACCAGGGCTCGTTCCTCGTCGGTGCGGCCGCCGCCTGCGCCTCGAAGTCCGGCAAGATCGGCTTCATCGGCGGCGTCGAGAACGACCTGATCAAGAACTTCGAGGTCGGCTTCACGGCCGGCGTGAAGCAGGTCAACCCGAACGCCACCGTCGAGGTGAAGTACATCACCCAGCCGCCCGACTTCAGCGGCTTCAACGACCCGGCCAAGGGCAAGTCGATCGCCAAGGCCATGTACGACAGCGGCATCGACGTCGTGTACGCCGCCGCCGGCGGTTCCGGCAAGGGCATGTTCGAGGCCGTCACCGAGACCGGGAAGAAGCCGGGCGAGGTCTACGCCATCGGCGTCGACTCCGACCAGTACCAGACGGTGTCGCCGGATCAGCAGCCCTTCGTCCTGACGTCGGCCCTCAAGCGAGTCGACGTGGCCACCTACGAGGCCATCGCCGACATGGTGAACGGCAAGTTCGCCGGGGCGGTCAAGACGTACGACCTCAAGAACAACGGCGTGGGCTACGCCGCCAGCAACAAGGACATCAACAAATACGCCGGCACCCTCGACGATTTGAAGCAGCAGATCATCGACGGCAAGATCAAGGTGCCGTCGGTTCCGTAACCGAGGCGGACGTGATCGGGGACGAGGTGCCGGGCCATGTGCCCGGCACCTCCCGTCTCAGGCTAGAACTACGGCTGTGACCGTCACGGAGGGGGCGCGGCCGCCGGCCATCGAGTTGCGTGACATCGTGAAGCGCTTCCCCGGCGTCGTGGCCAACGACGGGGTGAACCTGCGAATCGAGGCAGGCACGATCCACGCCATCGTAAAGGAGAACGGCGCCAACAAGTCGACGTTGATGAAGACCCTCTACGGCGCCCACCGGCCCGACGAGGGCACGATCGTCGTGAACGGCATCGAGCGCCAGTTCCACTCGACGCGCGATGCCATCAACGCCGGCATCGGCATGGTCTTCCAGCACTTCATGCTGGCCGACAACCTCACCGTCTGGGAGAACGTCGTGCTCGGTGAGGAACCGGGCAATGCCCTGAAGCTCGACATCAAGCTGGCCCGGCGCCAGATCGGCGACTTGGCCAAGTTGTTCGGCCTCGACGTCTCACCCGACGAGCTCGTGGCCGACCTCGGCGTCGGCCAACGTCAGCGCGTCGAGATCCTCAAGGTGCTCTATCGCGGCGCGCGCATCATCATCCTCGACGAGCCGACGGCGGTGCTCGTGCCCCAGGAGGTGCGCGAGCTGTTCGCCGCCCTGCGCGAGCTCACGGCGCAAGGTTCCACGGTCGTCTTCATCTCGCACAAGCTCGACGAGGTGCTCGCCGTCGCCGACGCCATCACCGTGATCCGCGCCGGGCGCACCGTGGCCGAGATCGACGACGTCTCGAGCGTGACGGCGCGTGACCTGGCCGAGCTCATGGTGGGCAGCGAGTTGCCGACGCCGCAAACCCGCGTCGACTCCGTCACGGACAGGACGGCCTTCTCCGTCGAGGGCCTCACGGTGCTCGACGACGACGGCCGTACCATGGTCGACGACGTCTCGCTCACCGTCCACCACGGCGAGATCGTCGGGATCGCCGGCGTCGAGGGCAACGGCCAGAGCGAGCTGGTCGGGGCGATCCTGGGCATCGAGCCGCACGCCGCGGGCCGCATCCTGATCGAGGGTCGCGACGCCACCTACGAGACGACGAGGGACCGGCGGGCCCACGGCCTCGGCTACATCCCGGAGGATCGCCAGCGCGACGGGCTCGTGCTGTCGGCGCCGCTCTGGGAGAACATCGTGCTCGGCCACCAGGCCCAACCGCCCGCCGGCCGAGGCGTCTGGATCGACCGCTCCGGAGCCAAGCGCCGCACCGAGGAGATCATCAAGGACTTCGACGTGCGAACGCCCGGCCCGGACGTAGCCGCCTATGCCCTTTCGGGCGGCAACCAGCAGAAGCTGATCATCGGGCGCGAGATGATGGCCGAGCCCAGCGTCCTCATCGCCTCGCACCCCACCCGGGGTATCGACGTGGGCGCCCAGGCCGCGGTCTGGGAGGTCATCAAGCGCGCTCGCCGTGAGGGCTTGGCCACTGTCCTCGTGTCCGCCGACCTCGACGAGCTGATCGGTCTGTCCGACACGCTCCTCGTGATGTACCGGGGCCGGGTCGTCGCCACCCTCGACCCGGCGCAGGTGACACCGGCCGAGCTCGGTTCGTACATGACGGGTGCCCACGAGGCGGCCACGGCATGAAGTCGCGGATCTTCTACGCCCTCGCCGCTCCGGTCATCGCCGCCGTCCTCGCCATCGTGGTGTCGTCCATCGCCCTCCTCATCGCGGGCCACAGCCCGGTCGAGACCTTCCAGACGATGTGGCAGTACCTCGACTCGGCCGATTCACTCGTCGCCATCATCAACCGCGCCGTGCCGTACTACGTCGCAGGCGTGGCCGTGGCCATCGGCTTCAAGATGGGGCTCTTCAACATCGGCGCCGACGGGCAGTATCGCCTGGCCGCCCTGATCGCGGCGGCGGCGGGCGCCGCCGTGTCGTTGCCGGCGCCCCTCCACGTCGCCTTCATCCTCCTCGTCGCCGTGGCGGTGGGCGGGGCGTGGGCCGCGGTGGCCGGCGTCCTGAAGGTGACCCGGGGCGTGAACGAGGTCGTCTCGACCATCATGCTCAACTTCATCGCCACGGGCATCTCGGCCTTCCTGCTGGCCGAGTACTTCCGTGACAACAACGCCAGCCTCGTGGCGCAGACCGAGCGCTTACCTCGATCGGCATGGGTCCCGTCGCTGAACCGCCTGCTGGAGACGTTCGGCTACCACCTCCCTCAGGGCACGATCCTGCAAGGCTTCCTCGTCGGGGCGATCATCGTCGGCATCGGGTACTACGTCGTCGTCTGGCGGACACGCTTCGGCTTCGAGCTCCGAACGACCGGCGTCAACGCGGCCGCCGCCCGCTCGGCCGGTGTGAACCCGAAGGCCATGATCCTCAAGGCCATCGTGCTGTCCGGCATGGTCGCCGGCCTCATCGGCATGGCCCCGCTGCTGTGCGACCCGGAGCTCCACCAGTACGCCGACACGTTCCCCACGGCCATCGGCTTCACCGGCATCGCCATCGCCCTGCTCGGGCGCAACAGTCCGGGCGGCATCGCCGTCGCCGCCTTCGTGTGGGCGGCCCTCGAGCGGGCCGGCCAAGCCCTCCCGCCCATCGGTGTGCCCCAGGAGATCGTCAAGATCCTGCAGGGCACGTTGCTGCTCACCGCCGTGATCGCGTTCGAGGTGGTGCGCCGCTTCGCCAGCGCCGCCCAGGTGCGGGAGGCGGCGACCCAGAGCGGTTCCCGGGCGTCCTCTACACCCGTGGCGGTGGCAGCGTCATGACCACTGCCGTGGCGTCGCCGCCGGCCAGCCCGATGCAGGACTTCCGGGCGTGGATGGACCAAACCCGGTGGGCCCGACCCCTCGTCTTCGCGCTGGTGGCCACCGCCATCCTGTCGATTTCGCGGATCATCGCCGACGCGCCCGACATGACGAGCGGGTCGACGTTCGCCGCCGCCATCGGTGCCTCCGCCCCCATCCTGTTGGCCGGCCTGGGCGGCCTGTACTCCGAGCGGGCCGGGATCGTGAACATCGGCCTCGAGGGCATGATGATCATGGGGACGTGGTTCGCGGGCTGGGCCGGCTACCAGTGGGGCCCGTGGGCGGCACTGGTGTGGGGCGGCATCGGCGGCATGCTCGGCGGCGCCTTGCACGGCCTGGCCACGGTGACCTTCGGTGTCGACCACATCGTGTCGGGCTTCGCCATCAACATCATCGCGCCCGGCCTGTGCCGGTACCTCTCCAGCGTGCTGTTCGTCGGCCGCGGTGACGGCACCATCACGCAGTCGCCCCACATGAAGGGCGACATCGGGACGTTCACGGTGCCGTTCCTGTCGGGCGGTTCGTTCTTCGGCTGGAAGACACCCGACCCACTCGGGTGGATCGACGACCAACGATGGTTCTTCGTCAGCGACGTGGCCGGCCTCTTGAAGGGGTTCACCACCGAGATGGCGTGGACGACGGTGGTGGCGCTCCTGCTGATCCCGTTCACCGTGTATCTCGTGTGGCACACCGCCTTCGGCCTCCGATTGCGCTCGTCGGGCGAGCGGCCGGGTGCGGCCTACTCGCTCGGCGTGCCCGTCTACCGGGTGCGCTATGCGGCTGTGCTGATCTCCGGGTTCGTCGCCGGCCTCGGCGGCGCGTGGCTCGCCATCGACGTCAAGGGCTACAACCAGGACCAAGTGGCCGGCCGCGGCTACCAGGGCCTGGCCGCCCTCATCTTCGGCAACTACCGGCCGGTGGGCACGTTCGGCGGCGCCGGCGTCTTCGCCTATTCCCAAGCCCTCACGCAACGCATCGGCACCGCTCCGGTGCTCGCCTTGTTCGTCGTGGCCGCGATCATCTTCGCCCTCCTCGGCCTGCGCCTGTGTACCAAGGGCCAGTTCCTCGGCGGCGTCGTCGCGCTCGCCGTGGCCGGCCTGGCGGCGTGGTACTACACCGTCACGGACGACGTGAACAACCAGTTGGTGTTCATCACGCCGTACGTCGTGGTCCTCATCGTCCTCGCCTTCGCCTCCCAGCACTTGCGGCCACCGGCGTGGGACGGCCGGCCGTGGCGCAAGGGCATGGAGTGACCGTCGACTGGGGCGCGCTCCGAGCCGCTGCCGTCGTCGCCGCCGCCCGCGCCTACGCGCCGTACTCCCACTTCCACGTGGGCGCGGCCGGACTCACCGACGACGGACGGATCATCAGCGGCAGCAACATCGAGAACGCGTCGTACGGCGTCACGTTGTGCGCCGAGTGCAGCCTCGTATCGAGCTTGATCGATACGGGCGGCGGCCGGCTCGTCGCCGTCCTCACGGTTGCCGGCGACGGCAAGCCGGTGATGCCGTGCGGGCGGTGCCGCCAGCTCCTGTGGGAGCACGGCGGTCCGGATCTGCTGGTCGATGGCGACGGCACGCCGCGGCCCCTGCGGGAGCTGTTGCCGGGGGCGTTCGAGGAACACGACATGGAGGGGCGCACGACGTGAGCGAGGCGTTCTCGGCGGTCGACGTCATCCTCACCAAGCGCGACGGCGGCCGTCTCACCGACGAACAGATCCGGTGGTTCATCGACGGCTACACCAACGGGACCGTCTCCGACGAGCAGGCGTCTGCACTGCTGATGGCCATCTTCTTCCGCGGCATGGACAGCGACGAACTGGCCTCGTGGACGGCGGCCAAGATCGACAGCGGCGACCGGCTCGACCTCTCGGGTGTGGGCCGGCCGACGGTCGACAAGCACTCCACCGGCGGCGTGGGCGACAAGGTGTCGCTCGTGCTGTGTCCGCGGGTGGCGGCGTGCGGGGCGGCCGTCCCCCAGCTGTCGGGACGGGGCCTCGGGCACACGGGCGGCACCCTCGACAAGATGGAGTCGATCCCGGGCTGGCGGGCGAACATCTCGACGAGCGAGATGGTGGCGCAGCTGA
>DASXAI010000311.1:0-6017 GCA_036406775.1 Acidimicrobiales bacterium | reverse complement strand
CGGTCCCGGCGGCGGGCCCTCGGACGGTCCCGGCGGCGGGCCTCCGGGTGAGCCCGGCGGCGGGCCCTCGGGCGGGCCGCCCTCGCCGCCCTGGTCGCCGTAGTACTGCTCCCAGGCGGCGTCGATCTCGTCGGTGGCGGGCCCGATGTAGTTGCCCTGCTCGTCGTAGGCGTGCTCGCCGAAGTGCTCGCGGTACTCCTCGGCCACCTCGCCGCCCTCGGCCGCCTGCTTGATCGACAGGCTGATGCGCCGGCGCTGCAGGTCGAGGTCGATGATCTTCACCCACAGCTCCTCGCCGGGGGTGACGACCTGCTCCGGGAGATCGACGTGACGGGCCGACATCTCCGAGATGTGCACCAGGCCCTCGATGCCTTCGCCCACCTGCACGAAGGCGCCGAACGGCACGAGCTTGGTGACCCGGCCGTAGACGAGCTCCCCGACCCGGTGGGTGGAGGCGAACTCCTGCCACGGGTCCTGCTGGGTGGCCTTCAACGACAGGCTGATGCGCTCGCGGTCGAGGTCGACGTCGAGCACCTGCACGGTCACCTCGTCGCCCACCTGCACCACGGAGCCGGGGTGGTCGACGTGCTTCCACGACAGCTCGGACACGTGGATGAGGCCGTCCATCCCGCCGAGGTCGACGAAGGCGCCGAAGCTCACGACGCTCGACACCACGCCCTTGCGCACCTCGCCCGGCTTGAGGTTGTGCAGGAAGTCTTCCCGCTGCTCCTTCTGCGTCTCCTCGAGGTAGGCGCGGCGCGACAGGACGACGTTGTTGCGGTTCTTGTCGAGCTCGATGATCTTCGCCTGCAGCTCGCGCCCGACGTAGGGCTGGAGATCGCGCACCCGGCGCAACTCGACCAGCGATGCCGGCAAGAAGCCACGCAGGCCGATGTCGAGGATGAGGCCGCCCTTCACGACCTCGATGACCGGGCCGGAGACGACGCCCTCGGACTCCTTGATCTTCTCGATCGTGCCCCAGGCCCGCTCGTACTGGGCCCGCTTCTTGGACAGGACGAGGCGGCCCTCCTTGTCCTCCTTCTGGAGGACGAGGGCCTCGACGGAGTCGCCCAGCGAGACAACCTCGTGCGGGTCGATGTCGTTGCGGATCGACAGCTCGCGGGCGGGGATGACGCCCTCGGACTTGTACCCGATGTCGAGCAGCACCTCGTCCTTGTCGACCTTCACCACCGTGCCCTGCACGATCTGGCCGTCCTCGACGTCGACGAGGGTGCCCGCGATGGCATCGGCGAAGGACATGCCGAGGTCGTCAGCGGTGACCTGGCGCGGGGTGTAGGTGCCGTCCTCGGCGAAGGTGCCCTCGGCGGAAGGACTGTCGGACGGGGAAGAGGGGGACGGGGAGTCGGACAACGGGTGGTCTGCTTTCGGCGATGGATCGAGTGGACTGGGGGCGCGCCGACCGAGCGTGCCCGCCGGCGACCCGGCCATGGTAGCACCGACCAGGCCGTTCGCCGTTCAAAGCCCCTTCGTCGCGACCACGAGGTACTCGGGCGACTCCGTCGTCGGGGGCTCGCGACGATAGGCGCCCGGCTCGACCGACCAGATGGCATCGAGGCGCAGGCCGACCCCATTCACCAGGTGCGTCAGCTCGGCGGGGGTGAAGCAGTGGGTCCACAGGTCGACGGATTTCGGGGTCCCGGCCTCGTCGCGCACCTCGGTGTGCTCGTGGTTGATACCGGTCGCGGCGTCGAGGCGGCCCTCGCCGTAGCGGACCTGGAAGTAGGCGCTGAACGCCGTGACGGCGAGGCGGCCGCCGGGCCGCAGCGCCCGGGCCATCCCGTCGAGGACCGCCGCGTCGTCGCCGGGCCCCAGGACGAGGCCGAAGGCGCCCTGGCAGAGCGATACGGCGGCGTCGAACTCGGCCGTGAAGGGGAGCCGGCGGGCGTCGAGGCGCTCGAAGGTCGCGCCGGGCGGGGCGGCCTGACGGGCCAGGTCGATGAACCGCTGACTGATGTCGATCCCGTGGACGGCGATGCCCCGCCGAGCCAGCTCGTGGGCGTGCCGGCCGGGTCCGCAGCCGACGTCCAGGACGCGGTGGCCGGGCGCCAGCTGGAGGGCGTCGACGAGGAAGTCGACCTCCTGCCGGGTCCCCTTCGTGAACGAGTAGCGGAGGTAGGCCCGGCCGAGATGGTCGGCGATCGGCTCGAACCAGTGCTCCGGCTCGCTCACGCCGCCTTGCTAGCCGCTTCCCTCACGCCGATGTGACGGAAATGCTCGCCACACGTGCAAAAGCGTCACGTCGGCGGCGGAGGCTCCGGGTGAGGCGGCTCACGACGTAGGCGGGGCGTTGCGTCAGGTCGGCGTAGGTGAACTCGAGGACCTCGAACCCGAGCTCCTGGAGCTCGATCCGCCGCTGGGCGTCGCGCTGCAGGTCGAGGGCGGTGCAGTGGTAGCGGTGCCCCATCACTTCGACGACCACCTGCTCCCGGTCCCAGACGGCGTCGACCCGGATCACGCGGTCGGCCCGATACGTGACTTGGGTACGGGGCGTGGAGATCCCGGCGTCGCGCACCAGTGCGAGGAAGCGCCGCTCGAGGTACGAGTGGCCGATGGGACCGGCCACGGCCCCCCGCACGACGCCGACGCCACGGTGACCGCGCAGTTCGCCGATCCGCCGGGACAGCACCTCCTCCGACGTCCACCCGTCGCGCACCGCCGATCCGATGGCGGCCGTCAGCTGGCGCTCGTTCACTCGCGTCGCGATGTCGATGATGGTGCGAGCACCGGCCGTCGCCCGGAAACGGCCGATGGTCACGACGTCGGTACTCGGGAGCACCAGTGTCGTGTGTACTCGGACCAGCGGCGCGCGGGCCCGTCGCCCACGGGGCACCGTGAGCTCCGGGAAGCCGGCGCGGAAGCCGTCGAAGCCGAGCAGCCGAGCCGCGGTGAGGTGCGAGACGACGGCCTCGGGTCCCACCGCCAGCACGGCGGCCAGCACGGTGCGCTCCCACGACGGCTCGTGGCCGTGCAGCCCATAGACGCCTTGGGCGAGGCGCTCGAGCTCGCCAGTGGTCACGCGGTATCGGAGGTGTCGCGGTTGGACGCCCGCCTCAGCCGCCTGCTGCGCCGTGAAGAGGCCAAGCTGCCCGCGCGCCGTACGTGCGAGGCGATGTTCCGGAGTCATGGCACTTGTGTGGACCCGGCACCCGGTCAACCGGAACCCCCGTCCATCGATGTGACGGAAATCGACAACAAGTTGTCGAAAACCGTCACATCGGCGGGAAAGGAGGGGGGTCAGCCTTTGGCGTCGGCCCAGGACGGACCGAAGGCGAGGTTCACCTCGAGTGGCACCCGCAACTCGGCCGCGCCGGCCAGGGTGCGATGCGTGAGGTCGCCCACGGCGTCCTCGTCGCCGTCGCGCACCTCCACCAAGACCTCGTCGTGGACCTGGAGCACGAGCCGGGCGTCGAAGTCGCCGGCCTCGAGGGCGTCGTCGAGGCGCACCAGCGCCACCTTGAAGATGTCGGCGGCGAGTCCTTGGATGCCGGCGTTCATGGCCTGGCGCTCCCCCGCCTCCCGGATCCGCCAGTTCGACGACTGCAGCTCCGGGATCGGCCGCCGCCGCCCGAACAGCGTCTCGGTGTAGCCGCGCTTGCGGGCCTCGATCACCGTCCGCTCCATGTACGCCTTCACGTTCGGGAACGCCACGAAGTAGGCAGACAGGATCTCGGCCGCCTCCTCGGTGGGGATGTTCAGCCGCTGCCCGAGCCCGTACGCCTCCATCCCGTACGCCAGCCCGTACGACACCATCTTCGCCTTCGACCGCTGCGCGATGGACACGGCGTTCGGCTCGACCGAGAAGATGCGCGACGCCGTGGCGGTGTGGATGTCCTGGCGCTCGGTGAAGGCGGCGATCAGGCCGGGGTCCTCGGCGAGGTGGGCGATGCAGCGCAGCTCGATCTGGTTGTAGTCGGCGACGAGCAGGACGCGCCCCGGTCCCGGCACGAACACGCGGCGGAACTGCCGGCCCTCCTCGGACCGCACCGGGATGTTGTGCAGGTTCGGCTGGTCCGACGACAGCCGACCGGTGCGGGCGACGGTCTGGTTGAACGTGGCGTGGATCCGTCCGTCGGGCGCCACTTCGGCCAACAGCCCCTCGCCGTAGGTCGAGCGCAGCTTCTCGACCTCGCGGTACGCCAGCAACGGGTCGATGAACTCGGGCCACTGGTCGCGCAGCTTCTCGAGTGACTGGGCGTCGGTGGAGAAACCGGTCTTGGTGCGCTTCTGCGGCGACAGGCCGCGCTCGTCGAAGAGGATCTGGCGCAGTTGGATGGGCGAGTTCAAGTTGAACTCCCGCCCGGCGACGCCGTACACCTCCGCCGCCAGCCGCGTGCACTCCGACGTGAGCCGCTCGTGGAGGCGCCGCAGCTCGACGGCGTCGACGCCGATGCCGGCCTCCTCCATCCGGGCCAGGACGGCGACGAGCGGGTTCTCGATCTCGTCGTACAGCTTCCTCATGCCCTGCTTGTCGAGCGCCGCCTCGAGCGCCGGTGCCAGCCGGCTGACGGCGAGGGCGTGCCGGCCGGCGATGACCGCCTCGTCGACGCCGCCGCCGTCGAGATCGAGCTGGCCCTCGGGCGTTCCGTCGACCGGGAAGGAGTCGCCGGTGTAGCGGGCCAGGAGGTCGCCGATGTCGTAGCGCGTCTCGGCCGGGTCGATCAGGTAGGCGGCGATGGCAGTATCCATCGTCAGCGAACGCAGGTCGGCGCCCAGCCCGGCCAGTCCCCGCATCAGTGCCTTGGCTTGGTGGGCTCGCACGGGGCGACCGTCGACCAGGGCCGCCTGGACCAGCCCGTCGGCCAGCAGACCCTCCGGTACCCACGCCACCTCGCCGGCGTCGGCGTCGAGCACGACGGCCAGACCGGCGAGCGCCGACCGGCCCGGGGCGCCGGCCCACACCGCGGCGACATCGAGCACCGGGGGCCGTCCGAGAATGGTGACCGCCTCCGGGACGGACCCGAGCCGCACGAGCTCGGCCTCGAGAACAGTGCCGCCGGTGGCGGGGCCGGCCGTGATCGGCGCGTTCAGCACGTCCTCGAGCCGCTCGAACAGTGTGCGGAACTCGAGGAAGTCGAACAGCCGCCGCAGCTCGGCCATGTCCTTCGGACCCCACGACAACGACTCGAGGTCGACCGTGATCGGGACGTCGCGGCGCAGCACCATGACGGCGGCGTTGTCGCGCACCTGCTTCTCGTGCTCGGCCAGCGATGCCCGCAGTTTCGGTGTGAGGGCGTCGAGGTTGGCGAACACGCCGTCGAGGCCGCCGTAGGTGGAGATCAGCTTGGCCGCCGTCTTTTCGCCGATACCGGGAACGCCCGGCAGGTTGTCGGACGGGTCGCCGCGAAGCGCCGCGTACTCCGGGTACTGGGCCGGCGTCACGCCGGTGCGTTCGAAGATGCCGGCCTCGTCGTAGAGCGCGTAGTCGGACACGCCGCGCCGGTTGTAGAGCACCTTGACATGGGGATCCTCGACGAGCTGGTACTCGTCGCGGTCACCCGTGACGATGATGACCTCGCACTCCTTCGCCTTGGCCTGGTCGACGACGGTGGCGATGATGTCGTCGGCCTCGAACCCGGCTACGTCGAGCGTGACGATGTTGAGTGTCTCGACGACCTGACGAACGAGGCCCATCTGCTGGCGCAGGATGTCGGGCGCCGCGGTGCGGTTGGCCTTGTACTCGGCGACGGCCTCGTGCCGGAACGTCGGCTCGGGTCGATCGAACGCCGCGATCACGCCGTCGGGTCGATTGTCCCGCAACAGGTTGATCAACATTGACGTGAACCCGAACACGGCGTTCGTCACTTGACCGGACGCCGTGGCCATGTCGGGCGGCAAGGCGAAGAAGGCGCGGTACGTCAACGAGTTGCCGTCGAGGAGCAGCAGCTTGCTCATGACGGCGTCAGATCACCGGCCACCACGCGCTCGGCGATGGTCTTCATCTTCGTGCGGTCGCTCATGGCGCGCTTCTGGATGAAGGAGAAGGCGTCCTGCTCCGA
>DASXAI010000310.1:0-5332 GCA_036406775.1 Acidimicrobiales bacterium | reverse complement strand
GGCGACGACGTCGAAGGTCGGGTTCGGGATGTAGTTGCTGATCTGACCGCGCACGACGATCTTCGTGCGGCCGTGCACGTCGACGTAGTCGATGACACCGGCGTAGGCGTCGGGGATGAACTTCGTCAGCGCCTCACGCGTCTCGTACATGTGGTTGTCGGCGTCGAACACCGGGAAGTCGAGCAGTCTGGACGGCACGAGCGGTCCCCTTTCGCCTCGTGAGCTCGGAACATGATAAGCGTGTCTTGTCGGCCGGGCAACCGGGCAGGTGGTGTCCTCAGCCGGGAGCGAGACACCGCCGTCAGCTTGGTCAGGTCGACACGGCGGTGGTGCCGAACACGGTGCGGTGGAAGAGCTCGGTGAGGGCGTCGACGAGCTCGTTCCGGCTCACCACGAGCTGCGACCGGAACACCGACCGCACGGCGTTGTCCAGCACGTTGATCAGGCAGACGGCGGCCAGGTACGGGTCGATCTCGGTGGTGCCGGTGGCGCGGATGCGATCGGCCAGCAGCGTCGTCCAGTGGCGCTGGGCCCGCAGGCCCCGACTGGAGATGCGGGGATCGGCGTCCTCGATCAGGGCGTCGAGCACGGCCCACCGGATGGGCGCCTGGTCGAGGAACACCGTGCACACCTCCTGCAGCCAGGCGTGCAGGGCGGCCCATCCCGCCGGGCCGGGCTCGAGGGCCGGCATGCGCTCGAGGAGCTCGTCGGCCTCCTCGATGATCTCGCTCTGCAGGGCCAGGAGCAGGTCGTTCTTGTCCTGGAAGTAGACGTAGAAGGTGCCGTGGGAGGTGCCGGCTCGTTTGGCCACGCGGGCCACCCGGGCCCCGTGGTAGCCGTAGGCGGAGAACTCGGCCACGGCGGCGTCGCGCAACTTCGCCAGGGTGCGCCGGCCGCGCTCGCGCGACGCCCGCGACGCAAGGTCGGTGCCGCGCTCCGACGAGGCGTCATCCGCCGTGTCCGTCACGGACGAGACACTACTATCAGCTAGCGAGGGGAAGGGGACGACCACTGTGGCTGACTACCGGACGTTGCTCGTGGAGGTCGACGACGGGGTCGCCGTCGTCACGCTCAACCGACCCGAGGCGCGCAACGCGCTCAACAGCCGGATGGGGTTCGAGCTCGGGCACGCCTTCACCACGCTCGACGCCGACGACGGCGTCCGCGTGATCGTGGTGACGGGTGCCGGCGGCGCGTTCTGCGCCGGTGCCGACCTGAGCACGTCGACACCGTTCGGTCCCAACGGCGACGACGGCCCGATCGACGGCTATCCGGCCATCTCGCAGATCTCGCCGTGGGAGCTGTCGACGCCGATCATCGCCGCCATCAACGGCGCCGCGGTGGGCGTGGGCATGACGTATCCGCTCCAGTGGGACGTCCGCATCGCCAATCGCGACGCCAAGCTCGGCTTCGTCTTCACCCGGCGCGGTCTCATCCCCGAGGGCAACTCGCTGTGGCTGCTGCCGCGTGTGGTGGGCACCGCGGCGGCCATGGAGCTGCTCCTCACCGGGCGCATCTTCACCGGTGCCGAGGCCGAGGAGATGGGTCTGGTCACGAAGGCGGTCGCGGCCGATGAGGTGCTGCCCACCGCGATGGCGCTGGCCCGTGACATCGCGGCCAACACCGCGCCGGTGTCGATCGCCATCACGAAGCGGCTCTTCTACCGCTACCTCGAAACCGGTGACCGCCAGGCGGCGCGCGCCGAGGAGCGCGACCTGTTCCTGTGGACGGCGCAGCAACCGGATGCGGCCGAGGGCATCGCCTCCTTCCTCGAGAAACGAGCACCGAGCTGGACCATGTCGAAGACCGCCGATCGTCCGGAGCGGGTGCGATGACCGCCGGGGTGGCGTTCCTGACCGGCGCCAGCCGGGGGATCGGCAAGGCGTGCGCCGTCCACCTGGCACGCGCCGGCTTCGACGTGGCGCTCACGGCACGCACGCTGAACGAGGGTGAGGCGCGTGAGCACTCCTCCACGGTGGCCCGCTCCGATACGCGCCCGCTGCCCGGGAGCTTGGCGTCGACGGCCGCCCTCGTAGAGGCCGAGGGCCAGCGGTCGATGACGGTGGCCGCCGACCTGCGCGACAAAGTCTCGCTCGGTGTCGCCGTCACCACGGTGATCGAGCGGTGGGGTGGCATCGACGTGCTCGTGAACAACGGCCGCTACGTCGGGCCGGGCCACATGGACGTCCTGCTCGACACGCCGATCGATCTCATCGACGCCCATCTGCAAGCCAACGTCATCGCCCCGCTCATCCTCACCAAGCTGGTGCTGCCGGGCATGATCGAGCGGGGCCGGGGCGTCGTGGTCAACATGACATCGGGCTCGGGCCAGATGGACCCGACCGCGCCGGCCGGCAAGGGCGGGTGGGGCCTGGGCTACGGCGTGTCGAAGGGCGCCCTCCACCGGGTCGCCGGCATCCTCCACGCCGAGCTGGCCGGCACCGGGGTGCGCGTCTTCAATCTCGACCCCGGCTACATCGCCACCGAGCGCATCGCCATGGACATGGCCCAGTTCGGGTTCACCGCCGACACCGGCGACCCGCCCGATGTGGTGGCCGCCGCCCTGGCCTGGATCGTCACCTCGCCCGAGGCCGAGGGCTTCTACTACCACGCCAAGGATCTGTGCGCCGAGCGCAACCTGCTGCCCGGCTGGGAGCGCCGCTCCGGGTAACCGTCGGGAAAGTTGAACCCGAGATCGCCCGCCCGGGCGGTCTCCGGTTCAAGTTCTCGGGTCGATGCGCGTGTCGAGACCGAGGGTGGCCTCGATGACGGCGGCGGCGTCGAGCGTCTTGTCGTCGGCGAAGCGCTCGCCGGTGAGCAGCACACCGACCGGTACGCGGTCGACGAGACCGGTCGGGACGCACGCCGACGGCAGGCCGAGGAGGTTGGCCGGCGTGACGCAGCGCATCAGCTCGAGGGTGGCGGCGGCGCGCTCGGCGGACATGCTGTCCCAGCCGTGCGGGAACGGCAGTTGGGTCCACGTCGGCGTGAGCAGGAGGTCGACGTCGGCCAACCACAGCGCCCAGTCCCGCATGAGCGACTGGCGGGTCATCAGCATCTGCGTGTAGCCGGCCAGGTCGAGGGGTTCGGAGTGGGCGAGCCAGTTCGTGAGGAAGCCGTGGGCGTCCTCCGACATCATGGGCCCGATCAGCGCCTCCATGGCGCGGACGTCGGCCGACAGGAAGGCGTCCCACGTGGCGACGGTCTCCTCGAAGCGCGGCGGGCCTTCGGCCGCGACCTCGTACCCGGCGGCGGCGAGGGCCTCGCCGGCCGCCACGACCCGATCGGCCACGCCGGGGTGGGTGTTGCCGCCCGGCGGATGGGGCACGACGGCGACCCGCAACGGCCGGCGGGCACGGGGCGACACCATCGGCGCCGGCACCGAGTAGGGGTCACGCCGATCGGGACCGGCGAGGATGTCGAGGCCGAGCCGGACGTCGGCGACGCGCCGGGCCATCGGCCCTTCGACCGGCATCAATTGGAACGACAGCGGGCCGTCCGGGCCCGGGACGAGCCCGTAGCTCGGCACCCGGCCGGCCGACGGCTTGATCGACGCGATGCCGCAGCAGGTCGCCGGGTTGCGCAACGACCCGCCGATGTCGTTGCCGAGCCCGATCGGGCTCATGCCCGAGGCGAGGGCCGCGCCCTCGCCGCCCGACGAGCCACCGGCCGTGCGATCGGGGTCCCACGGGTTTCGGGTGAGGCCGAACAGGCCCGAGTCGGTGTGTATCCGCAGCGCCATGTCGGGGCAGTTCGACCGGCCGATCGGGATGGCGCCGGCCGCCCGCATCCGCTCCACGACCGGCGCGTCGACGGGCACGACCGCCTCGGCCAACGCCGGCACGCCCCAGTTGGTGGCGCACCCGACCTGGTCGAGGTTCTGCTTCACCGTGAACGGCACACCGTGGAGCGGTCCGAGGGGCTCCCCGGCCGCCACGGCCCGGTCGGCGGCGGCGGCGCTGGCCCGGGCCTCGTCCGCCAGCACCTGGGTGAGGGCGTTCAGCTTGGGGTTGACGGCGTCGATCCGGGCCAGGTGGGCGTCCACCACCTCGGCCGACGACACCTCACCCTTGGCGATCATGGCCGCCAGCTCGCCTGCTCCCAGGCGCCAGAGCTCGTCCATCGTTCCCCCGATCGATCGAGACGTGACCTGGGCGCACGCTATCCCGGCCCGCGCCCCGGGAGAACTACTTGCTTTGGTGAAGGATCCGGCTACTGTCCGGCCGCATGGAGATCGGCTACACGCCCGAACAGGAGGCGATGCGAGCCGACCTCCGGGCCTACTACGAGCGCCTCCTCGACCCGGCCACCGTCGACGAGTTGGCCCACAGTCACGGCATCGGGCCGGCGCCCCGGCGGGTGTGGAAGCAGATGTGCGCCGACGGCTGGGCCGGCATCGGATGGCCCGCCGAGTGGGGCGGCCAGGGCAAGGGCCCGATCGAGCAGTTCATCTTCTTCGACGAGTCGATGCGGGCGGGCGCGCCGGTGCCGATGCTGACGATCAACACCGTCGGGCCCACCATCATGCAGTTCGGGACGCCGGAGCAAAGGGCGTTCTTCCTTCCGAAGATCCTCGCCGGCGACATTCACTTCTGCATCGGCTACAGCGAGCCCCAGGCCGGCACCGACCTCGCGTCGCTCCGCACTCGCGCCGTGCGTGACGGCGACGAGTACGTCGTCAACGGCCAGAAGATGTGGACCAGCCTGGCCGGTGACGCCGACTACTGCTGGCTCGCGGTCCGCACCGATCCGGAAGCCAAGAAGCACAAGGGGATCTCGATCCTGATCGTGCCGCTCGACACACCCGGCATCACGCTCCAGCCGCTCCATCTCCTGGGCGACCACGACATCAACGCCGTCTACTACGACGACGTGCGCGTGCCCGTGGCCAACCGGGTGGGCGAGGAGAACGGCGGCTGGGGCCTCATCACGAACCAACTGAACCACGAGCGCGTCACGCTGTGCTCGAGCGGCGTGGCCGAGCGGGCCCTCACCGAGGTGCGCCAGTGGGCTCAGCAGACCGCCCTCCCTGACGGCCGGCGCGTCATCGACCAGGAGTGGGTGCAGCTCAACCTGGCCCGCGTGCACGCCAAGCTCGAGTTCCTGCGCCTCATGAACTGGAAGGTGGCGTGGAGCGCCAGCGAGGGCCGGCTCGACGTGGCCGACTGCTCGACGGTGAAGGTGTTCGGCACGGAGTTTAACCTTGAGGCTTTCCGACTGCTGTTCGAGGTGCTCGGGTCGGTCGGCTACCTGAAGGCGGGTACGCTTGGCGTCGTGCTCTGCAGCCGCCTCGAGAGCCTTTATCGGGGCATGCTCATCCTGACGTTCGGCG
>DASXAI010000309.1:0-1833 GCA_036406775.1 Acidimicrobiales bacterium | reverse complement strand
ACGATCTTGATGACCTGCTGGCTGGGGTTGAGGACCTTCGAGCGGGTCAGGCCCATGGCCTGCTCGCGGATGCGGTCGACGACGCCCCGGGCGACAGCGACGTTGACGTCCGCCTCGAGCAGGGCGCGGCGGATCTCGCGGAGCGCTTCGTCGACGTCCTGCTCGGACAGCCGACCCTTGCCCCGGAGCCGCTTGAAGATCCCCTCGAACCGGTCGGACAGTGCGTCGAACATGCGGTCGACCAGGCTACCGTCTTCGTCGCCGGCCTCCGCTGCGCTTCGGCCAGCTCCGAGTCGCTCCGCTCCGCAATCCGTTCTCGCGCGGCCCGGCGGCGGACGGCAAAGCCGCACGCCGCCGTCGCGCGTCTACCTTCAGCCGAACCAGGCCCGGGTGACCTTCCCGTTCTGGACGGCCACGTTGACCCGCTCCTCGTTGAAGTCCTGGGTGACCATCAGCTGCTCGCCGTCGCGCTCGGCCACCCGGAAGGGCCAGCCGTTGGCGGCGGCCTGGGCCTCGGCCTGCTGTTCGGTGAGGCCGACGAAGGCCTGGAGGGCGGCCGGATCGGCCGGGCAGACGGGCGCGGTGGCCGACTTGGTACACGAGGCCGCCAGGGGCGCCGTCGGGTTCGAGGCGATCGGCGCCACGGTGGTCACCGGCGCCGCGGCCGTGGTGGCCGGGTTGGCGCCGGATGACGGCGACGACGACGAGCCGCACGCGGCCAGCGCCGCCGCCACACCCACGGCTCCGAGCAGTCGCCTCACACCGGTTCCGACGACGGGGCCGCCCGGCTGGTTCCCGGTCACGCGAACAACGCTTCGACGAAGTCTTCGGGATCGAACGGCACCAGATCGCCCACGCCTTCACCCAGGCCGACCAGCTTGACCGGCAAACCCATCCCGGTGTCGATGGCGAACACGATGCCACCCTTGGCCGAGCCGTCGAGCTTCGTGAGCACGACGCCCGTGACCTCGGTGGCGTCGGCGAACTCCCGCGCCTGGGTCAGGCCGTTCTGGCCCGTGGTGGCGTCGATCACGAGGAGCACCTCGGTGACCCGCCCCGGGTCGCGATCGGCCACCCTGCGCACCTTGCGCAGCTCTTCCATGAGGTTGGTCTTGGTGTGCAGCCGGCCCGCGGTGTCCGCCAACACGAGGTCATAGTGCCGGGCCGATGCCCGCTGCACGGCGTCGTAGATGACGGCGCCCGGGTCGCCACCCTCGTTGCCCCGGACGAAGTCGGCGCCGGCCCGCTCGGCCCAGGTGTGGAGCTGCTCGGCGGCGGCGGCGCGGAAGGTGTCGCCCGCGGCCATCACCACGGAGCGGCCCTCGTGCGTCTGCTCGAAGCCGACCTTGCCGATGGTGGTGGTCTTGCCCACACCGTTGACGCCGACGAACAGCCACACGTTGGGCGAACCCTCGACGCCGTCCTCGAAGTGGAGCGAGCGATCGGCGTCGCCCAGCCGTTGCTTCATCTCCTCCTTGAGCGCCTCGAGCAAGGCGTCGGGATCGGTGATCTCCTTGGTCTTGACCCGCTCCCTCAGTCCGTCGAGCAGTTCGGTGGTGACGTCGAGCCCGACGTCGGCCGACAGGAGCGCGTCCTCGAGGTCGTCCCACGTGGCCTCGTCGATGCCGCCTCGTGACCGGACGCTCGTGAAGGCCGACGTGAACGTCGCCCGGGCCTTGGCCAGCCGGTCCCGGAACCGCGGCCGCTCGATGACCTCGACGGCCTCGGGCGCCTGCTCCAGCTCGACCGGGGCCAGCGCCTCCTCGATCTCGGCCTCGGTCTCGGGGGGGACCTCGACGGGTGGGGGCGCCGGCGGCGGGGCCGGAACCACGG
>DASXAI010000308.1:0-2877 GCA_036406775.1 Acidimicrobiales bacterium | reverse complement strand
TGACCTCCGTGCTCGACGCCGACGTGTGTGACGTGCTGCTCGCCGCCGGCCTCACCGTCGAGGCGCGGGCCGCGGCGCAACGAGCCGTCGATGCCATGGCGACGGCCGGCAACATGGTGAACCTGGCCGAGGCGCGCCTGCTGCTCGCCCGCGCCTGCCTGGCCCAAGGTGACCACGGGTCGGCCCGAGTCGAAGCCGACGAGGCGGCCCGCGCCTTCCGGGCAAGTGACCGCGCGACGTGGGCCGCCTTCGCCGACTACATGGCGATCCAGGCGGGGGTCGCCGCGACCGAGGAGCAGACCAAGCCACCCGAGAACCTGTTCGACCGGACGCTGACGATCGGCGCCGTCCTCGAGGAGCAGGGGTGGCGAACCGAAGCCCTCCACGCCCGGACGTTCGCCGCCCGCGCCGCCCTCGCCCTCGACCACACCGCCGACGCCCGGCGCGCCCTGGGCGACGCCGCCGAGGCCAGGCATCGAGGGTCAGCCGATCTGCGCGCCCGGGCCTGGCACGCTACGGCACTGCTGCGGCTGGCCGAGGGCGATCGGGCCGGCGCCCGGCGAGCCGTCTCGAGCGGCCTGCGCGTCGTGGACGAGCACCGAGCCAGCCTCGGAGCGTCGGAACTGCGGGCCCACGCCTCGGCGCAGGGCGTCGACCTCGCCCGGCTCGGGCTCTCCCTCGCCTTGACCGACCAGCGCCCGGCCGACGTCCTCGTGTGGGCCGATCGGTGGCGTTCGCTGGCGCTCGAGGCGCCACCCGTGCGGCCGCCGGACGACGCCGCCCTGGCCCGGGACCTGGCCGAGCTCCGTCGCCTGAACGCCGAGATCCGGGACACCACCCTCGCCGGCGGCGACGTCACGGACCTCGAGCGGGAAGTGGGGCAGCTCGAGACGGCGATCCGCCACCACCACCGGCTCGCCCGCGGCGCCGGCGGGCCGCGGCGGGACCAGCTCGACGTGGCCGCCCTGCGGGGCCGCCTCGGCGGCCGGGCGCTGGTGGAGTTCGTCGACCTCGACGGCGAGCTCCACGCCGTGGTCGTCGCCGGTCGCCGGTCGCGCCTCCACGCCCTGGGCAACCGCCAGGACGTGCTCGTCGAGAAGGACTTCCTCACGTCGGCGCTGCGCCGGCTGGCGCGCCGTGACGGCGCGGGCCCGGGGCGGTCGGCCGGGGACGTGGAACACGCCGCCGACCAGCTCGACCGACGGTTGATCGCGCCGCTGGGTCTGCCGACGGACACCGGTGTCGTGCTCGTGCCCACCGGGGCGCTCCATGGCCTGCCGTGGCCGGCACTGCCGGGCCTGGCCGGGCGGCCCCTCACGGTCTCGCCGAGCGCCCGCCTGTGGGCCAGTCCCCGGCCCTCGACCGCCAACGGTGGCGTGGCGCTCGTGGCCGGCCCTGACCTGCCGGGCGCAGCCGACGAGGTCGAACAGCTCGCCACCATCTACCCATCGGCCACGGCGCTGGCCACCACGGCCGCCGCCACGGATGCCGTGCTCGCCCAGTGGCAGGCGGCCGCCGTCGTCCACCTCGCGGCCCACGGCGACTTCCGGGCCGACAGCCCGCTGTTCTCGTCGGTGCGCCTGGCCGACGGACCACTGACGGTCTACGACATCGAGCGAGCCGGCGCCGGGCCCCAGACGGTGGTGCTGTCGGCGTGCGACGCGGCACGCGCCGGTGTGCAACCGGGCGACGAGCTCATGGGCGCGGGCGCCGCGCTCCTGTCGCTCGGCGTGCGAACAGTGGTCGCGCCGCTGTTGGCGGTCTCGGATCGAGCGACGACGCCGATGATGGTCGACTTCCACCGCCAGCTGTCGCAAGGCCGGCGCCCCGCGGAGGCTCTCGCCGCGGCGGGGCGAGCCGCCCGCGACCGAGGCGGGCCGGCCGACCTGGCCGCGGCGTGCTCCTTCATCTGCCTCGGCGCCGACGACGGGGTCTGACCGGGCTCAGGTGCGGTTGGCCACCACGTCGTAGGCGGCGACACCCGGCCCGCAGGCGGGCGCGGTTGCCGGCGGTACAACGGCGGGGGCGGGCGCCGACAGCACGAGCGAGCCAGCCAGCGTGGTGACCTGAGCGGCGTTCTTGGCGTCGAGGGCGACGGCGGCGGGCGCCAGCGACAGCACGAACGACGTGGGCTGCGGCGCGGCCGCGCACTGCAGCTGGAGCGACGCCTGCGTCGTGCCGTTGGCCGTCCAGCCGCCACTGCCCGACTGCAGCGGGACCCGCCCGAGCGCGGGGTCCGAGACCGACAGGGCGCCGGACGTCGAGTCGATCGTCAACGTCAACTGGACGCTGGGGCAGGGCGCCACACTGCACCCGCCGGTCACCGTGCCGACCGAGGGGCCGCTGTAGCTCCCGGGCAGGCCACCCGCCACCGACGCCGCCGTGATCGGGAAGAGCGCCTTGAGCCCGTCAGCGGTCGCCTTGCTGGCGGCGGCGTCGTCCTGGGCCGTCTTCAGCTGGCCCTGCGTGGTCGCCAGCTGGCCCTGCAAATCGGTCACCTGCTTGTTGGCCGCATCGAGCGACGACTTCGTGGTGGCCAGATCGGCGTTGGCCGTGTCGAGCTGCGACGCCAGTTCCTGGCTCTGGGCCGTGGTGACCTTCTCGAGATCCTTCTTGTCCTCGTTGGTCTTGTACCAGGCGTAGCCGAGGCCCCCGGCGGCGGCCACGAGGGCGACGGCCAGGATGACGGCGACCGCCTTGGCCGAGCCCGGCCACTTCTTCTTCTTGGGTGCCTCCGCCGCCGGCGGCGGAGGCGGGGCGAACGGAGGTGGAGGCGGGGCGACCGGTTCGGCGGGGAGCTCGGTGGTCGGTGTCTCGGCTTCGATGTCGTAGGGCGGGGGTGGCACCGGCCGCGCCTCCGGTGCGGGTTCGGCGACG
>DASXAI010000307.1:0-8901 GCA_036406775.1 Acidimicrobiales bacterium | reverse complement strand
ACGCCTCCTGGGCCACGTCCTCGGCGACGGCCCGGTCGCCGACGAGTTGCAGCGCCAGCCCGTAGGCGCGCGGGGAGAACCGGGTCACGAACACCCGGGCCGCCACCGGGTCGCTGGACGCGAGCCCGGCCAGGACGACGTCGTCGGACGGCTCGCCCACGCCGTCCATTACGTCCGGCGGCGGCGGTCGGGTTTTGCCACACCGACAGCGTGCCACCCGTGACAGGGAGCGGCGCCAGTCCAGTAGCGTCGCGAGACGGATGATGGAGGAGGATCCCGATCCCGTCGGGGACGAATCCGGAGTCGCTACCGCGGGCCCTCCATCGGTGATGGACGGCGGTGATGGTCGGCGGCGGGAAGGGCGGTCGTTGTCGCACCTGCTCCGCCGGGGCGGCCGGCGCATGCAGGAACCGCGCCGGACCTGCGTCTTGTTCGCCGACGCCGCCGTGGTGGGCGAGGTGCGGGCCACGCTCACGGCGGGCGGCGTCGACGTCGTCTCGGTGGCGGTCGACGTGCAGGCCCTCATCGACTCGCTGGCCAACTTCGAGCCCGACCTCGTGGTGGTGGACGTGCCCGGCGACGCATCCACCATGGTGGCTGCCATCGCCGCCACCCGGCGCTACTACCCCGACCTCGAGGTCCACGTGGTGCTGCGGGGCACCAGCGGGGCGGCGTCCGAGCTGGCCGAGTCGGCGGGCGCCGACCTGGTCGTGTACCTGGAGGGAGACCCCGCCGACCGCCAGGATGCCCACGCCGCGGCGGTGGCCAGCCGGGTCGAACGGGCCCTGGCCGGCGACGGCGTGTACTCCGTGTACCAGCCCATCGTGAACCTGCGCACGGGCCGGGTGGTCGGTGTGGAGGCGTTCGCCCGGTTCCGCGACGGGGCGGGCGTGAGCCCGATGGCGCGCCTGAGCGAGGCGCAGGAGATCGGCATGCGGCGCGATCTCGAGCTGGCAGCCATCCGCTCCGCCGTCGGCAGCGCCGAGCTGCTACCGCCGGCGTGGTTCCTCTCGGTCAACGCCAGCCCGGCGACGCTGGCGTGGAGCCGCTTCGACGAGGAACGTGACGACTGGCCCCTCGCCCAGATGTGGTTCGAGGTGAGCCTGCGGGACGATCCGGCGGCGTGGTTCGAACGGCTCGGCGACCTGTGGGCCACGAGCGACGTGCGGCCACAGATGGCCCTCGACGACACGGGCGCCACCTCGGCCAGTCTCAAGTCCGTCCACCAGCTCGAGCCGGACGTGGTGAAGATCGCGCCCGAGCTGGTGCGGGGGATCGACCACAAGCCCGACCAGCAGGCACTGGTGTCGACCATCGGCGTGTTCGCCAAGGAGGTCGGCGCCGTCCTGCTGGCCGAAGGCGTCGAGAGCCAGGCCGAGGCGGACACGCTGGAGAGCATCGGCGTCCGGCTGGCCCAGGGCTACCTCTTCGGCGCGCCCGACGAGCTCGACCGGAACCGGGTCCGCGACCTCAAGCGCCTGTAACTTCCGGCTGTGCCCGCAGTGATCATGGACGGCAAGGCCCTGGCCGAAGACGTGCGCGCCGGCGTGGCCCGCCGCCTGGAGGCGATGGGGTCGCCACCCGTGTGCCTGGCCACGGTGCTCGTGGGCGACGACGCGCCCAGCCGGCGGTACGTAGCGTCGAAGCAGAAGCAGGCTGCCGCCGTCGGCATGCTGTCGCGTCACACCGACCTGGCGGCCGACGCCACCCAGGCCGAAGTCGAAGCGGTGGTGGCCGACCTGGCCGCCGATCCCGACGTCCACGGCATCCTCGTCCAGTTGCCGCTCCCGGCCGGTCTGGCCGCCGATCCCGTCATCGACCTCATCCCCCCCGCCAAGGACGTCGACGGCCTCACGGCGGCGAGCCTCGGCCGGCTGGTGCGGGGCGCGCCGGGCCTCGTGCCGGCCACGCCCCGGGGGATCATGGCGCTCCTCGCTCACTACGACGTGCCGATCAGCGGACGGCGCGCCGTCGTGATCGGGCGGTCGACGCTGGTGGGGCTGCCGGTGGCGTTGCTGCTGGCGACCAAGGGCACCGATGCCACTGTCACCGTGGCTCACTCCCGGACGCCGGACCTGGCGGCTGTAGCGCGAGAGGCCGACATCCTCGTGTCCGCCGTCGGCGTGAGCCGCCTGGTCACACCCGACTACGTGAAGCCGGGCGCCGCCGTGCTCGACGTGGGCATCTCCCGTTCCGAGGCGGGGATCGTGGGCGACGTCGACTTCGAGGCCGTGGCCGAGGTCGCCGGCTGGATCACGCCGATGCCGGGCGGCACGGGCGCCATGACGCCGGCCATGCTGCTCGAGAACACCGTCGACGCCTACTGCCTCCAATGCCCCGGCTGAGCCGCCTGTCCCGCTCGATCGCCGGCCAGGCCGCCCTTGTCACCGGCGCGGCGTCGGGGATGGGCCGGGCCACGGCCCACCTGTTCGCCGACGAGGGCGCACGCGTGGCCGTGGCCGACATCGGCGCCGAGCGGGTCGCCGCCGTCGTCGACGAGATCACCGCCGCCGGCGGCGAGGCGGCCGGGTTCGAGGCCGACGTCAGCTCCCCTGACGCCGTGCGCCGGTTGGTGGACGGCGTGGTCGCGCGCTTCGGCGGGCTCGACATCCTCGTGAACAACGCCGGCGTGTCGTTCCTGGCCGGGTCGGAGTCCTCCGACGACGAGTTCGAGCACGCGTGGCACCGCACCCTCGACGTCAACCTCACGGCGCAGGCCTGGCTGGTGCGGGCGGCCCTCCCGTACCTGCGGGCCAGCGGGGCCGGTCGCGTCGTGAACATCGCGTCCACCGAGGGCCTCATCGCGACGGCGGGGCTGCCGGCGTACACGGCGTCGAAGCACGGCGTCATCGGGTTGACGAAGAGCCTCGCCGTCGAGCTGGGCCGCACGGGCGTCACCGTGAACTGCATCTGCCCCGGGCCCATCAACACCGGGATGACCGCCGGCATCTCGCCCGAGGACAAGGACGCGTACGCCCGCCGCCGGGTGCCACTGCGCCGCTACGGCGAGCCGGAGGAGGTCGCCCACATGACACTCTCCCTCGTCCTCCCCGCCGCCTCCTTCGTCAACGGCGCCGTCGTGGTCGTCGACGGCGGCATGACCATCCGCCACACGTAACGCCGCCTCCGCCTCTCGTTTCACGCTCCTACAAGAACCGTGGAGGTTCTTCAGCTGGCGTGAAAGCCGGGTATCTGGCGTCGGGCGAGCATGCGCGCCACGGTGCCGGCCACGATCCCCGGCGTGCGGGTGAGCATCCGGTGTGTGAAACGCAGCACATGCCAGCCGAGCACCTCGAGTTCGTTCTGGCGGTAGCGGTCGTTCTCGAAGGCATCCTGCGAGCGGAGATGAACGCCATAGCCATCGACCTCGATCGCGATGGCCTGGGCCACATACGCGAAATCGAGCTCGGCGATCACGGTCCCGGCGCGGTCGACCAGATAGTGATGGCTAGGTAGCGGAAGCCCGTGCGCGACGAGCACCTCGGCCAGCAGCACCTCGGTCCTGCTGTCGGCGACGGATACTCCAAGAGCGCGGTCTTCGACGGCGGCCCGCAGGATGCCGACGCCCTTGCGGCCTTTCCCCGCATGGTCCTCGATCGTGCGACGCAGCTGGGCCAGGCTGACAAGCCGGTGGGCGAGCCATTCCTCCATGCAGCGAGCGACGAAGCGCGGTGACATCACCATGCCGAGGTCGACCAAGGTACGCGCCGGTGTCGTGGTCGGCACTCCACGCACGAGCTCGACATGCTCGGCCCGAAGATCCGGCATCCTATGGACGAGCACGCCTTCCTCCGACTGCCTCACGGGGGACGGGCGGCTGACCTCGACCACGCGTGCCACAAAGCCATGCAGACCCCACCGGGCGACGGCCGCCCGATGCGAGATGGCGCTGTGCGGCCCGGTCGAGAGAACGCCCGCCAACAGGCGTTGGTCGTAGGTGACAGGTGCGGCGCCGTGCCGGTACACCCGCGGATGGACGCCGATCCACTCCCTTCTCCGGGTGCGGACGTGGATCTCTCGGGGCGACAGTCCCGCCGCTCGGGCCTGGCTCCAGGTGATGAGTCCGAGCTGCGACGACAGCACGCGGTCGACGGCTTCGTTGTGCATTCCAGTATGTGTGCGCGGCCGCACGCCATCCGGAACCCCACGCCGTTTCACGCTCCTCTGAGAACCTCACAGGTCGTCCAGGGAGCGTGAAACGGAGGGGGGAGCCGCCCTCAGGCGCCGTCGACGAGGCCGGTTAGGCCGGTGGGCGCGTGGGGGCCGATCACGAGTTGCTCGAGGATGCCGGTGCCGTGGCGGGCGCCCCAGGTGGCGCGGCACAGGGTCTGGACGTGGAGGTGGTGGGGGGCGAGGGGGTCGGGGACGGGGACGGGCCGGCGCTCGCCGGTGACGGCGGCCTCGCCGTGCCACGTGCCGTGGGCCCACTCCGGGTGCAGGTACCCGAGCCCGACCATCTGGAAGTCGACGATCGGCTCCAGCCGCACCGTCGCCAACTGACCGTCCCACGGCACGAGATCGACCTCGAACGACGCCATGCGGCGGGTGCCGGGCCGCCACTCGAGCCGGTAGTCGACGGCGCGGGCCACCTCAGGCTCGTCGCCGCCGACGGGCACGATGGCGCCGAACTCGTGCCAGCGCCGGCCGTCGGCCTCCTCGTTCACGTCGAAGTGCGTGCACACGTCGCCGAAGTTCACCGGCGCCCACAGCCACGCGAACTGCGGCGCCGGCCCGGGCGCGCCGGGGGCCCGCTCGCCGACGGGCCGGGTGCCCCACGATCGGTCCCGGCTGCCGACCACGACGTCGGCGGAGCACACCACCTCGACCCCGTCGACCCGCACCCATCCGTCCCACGCGCCCCACTGCGTGAACCGCGTGTAGTCGAACACGACGCGCGTGCCGTCCATGCGCCGGAAGTGCGGCTCGACGACGGCGGCGGTGCGGGCCCGGAAGACGACGTCGGCGGCCAGCCCGTGATCCGGAGCGTCGACCGCCACCCGCAGCGTGCGCATCGGCTCGACCACCTCCACGGTGATGGGCCCGACCGCTGTCTGGCGCCGGTCGAGCGGGCACCGGCCCGACGCCAGCACGCTCAGCTGCGAGCCGTCGCGCACCACCGACCAGGCGGCGTCGATCACCTTGCGGTTGGGGTAGACGCCCAGCGCGGCGGCGAAGTACAGCGAGCCGTCGGCCGTGTAGCCGTTGAAGAAGTACCGGTCGTAGTGGTCGAGGTCTCCGCTGGCCGGGACGGCGAGGGGCTGGCTCGTCTGGTGGAGGGGGAGGTCGTCGGCGGGCGTCAGCACGGTGGCGGACCGTAGCCCTAGCCTCGACGGGGATGGCCCTGCCCGCCGTGAGCCCCCGCACGTACGAGCGCGTCACGCTCGTGGCGGCGTGGTCACTGGCGGCCATCATCGTCACGGGCGCGGTGGTGCGCCTCACCGGCTCGGGCCTCGGCTGCCCCGACTGGCCGGCGTGCCAGCAGGACCGGCTGGTGGCCGAATGGTCGCTCCATCCGATGGTGGAGTTCGTCAACCGCGTCATCACCGCCGTCGTGTCGGTGGCCGTCATCCTCGCCGTCCTCGGCTCGATCGCGCGTGTCCCGCGCCGGCGCGACCTCATCTGGCTGTCGGCGTCGCTCGTGCTCGGCGTGATCGCGCAGATCGTCCTGGGCGGCATCACCGTGCTCACCGATCTCAACCCGATCGCCGTCCAGGGCCACTTCGTGCTGTCGATGGCGATCCTCGCCGCCGCCGTCGTCCTCCACCGTCGCGCCAGTGAGGACGGCCCGTACCACGCCACCGTCACCACACCGGTGCGCCGCCTCGCCTGGCTCACCACCGGCCTGGCCGCCGTCGCCATCGTGACCGGCACGGTGGTCACCGGGACCGGGCCTCACGGCGGCGACGAGCATGCCCACCGCTTCGGCTTCCAGATCACGTCCGTGGCGCGGGTCCACAGCGGCGCCGTCATCCTCACGGTCATCACCGCCCTCGCGCTCGCCTACATGGCGCGCCGACGCGAGCGCGACTGGGACATGATGGTCCGCCCGTTGACGACGTTCATCTGGGTCGCCATCGCCCAGGGCGCCGTCGGCTACACGCAGTACTTCAACAACGTCCCCGCCGGACTGGTGGCCGTGCACGTCGTCGGAGCCGTCGCCGTGTGGGTCACCGCCCTCCAGCTCACGCTGGCGACGCGGGCGTCAGTCGTACAGGCTCGAACCGAAGCTGGGCGCAGTGATCTGACCCTGCTTGGTGTTGATCATCTCGACCAGGATGCGGTTGAACCGCAGCGGGTACCGGAGGTCGGAGAGGTCCTTTAGCCCCGACTCCTCGTTGGCCGACTCGATGCGGACGGTGGCGTAGCCGAACACCCGCCCGGACAGTGACTGGCTGAACGACAGGTCCGTGATCTTGGCCCACGGGATCCACACGTTGCGGCGGGTGAAGATGCCCCACATGCGCAGCACGCGGAACGTCGTGATGACGTAGCGCGTGTAGAACTCCTGCAGTCGGCGGACGACGAGCCAGATCAGCACGACGTCGAAGGCGATGAAGGCGAGCAACGCCAGACCCGCGCCCCGGCCCGTGATGACGGCCCACAGGAACAGGACGAACAGCACCACCGCGACGAAGACTTCGCGGAACTGGATGATCACGAAGGCGTTCAGCGCCGGCCGGTCGACGTGGATGACGCGCTCGCCCGTGACGAGGTACGTACGCAGGATCTCGTCGGGGGTCGGGAAGAGGGGGAAGGGGCTGCCCCGAGGCATCGCCGGCCTACTGTGTCATGCCGCGGATGAAGTCGACGAACTTGTTCCACAGGTCGACGATGAAGCTGCCCAAGGCGCCGAAGAAGTCGCCGACGGCGTTCCCGGTGGTCGTCGGACTGTTCCAGATCGCCACGACGACGAACGCGATCACCAGCCAGACCAGAATCTGCCTGACGTTGATCTTCACCTATGAGACCTCCGGGGCCACAGCACGGGGTCTCCGCCCGTCCCCCAACTTACTGGTCGGCGCTGACCGGGGCAACGAATCGACCCAGGCGGGCCGCCACGTCGTAGAAGTCGGCCATCGTCTCCTCCAGCACTCGGGCCACCGGTTTGACCTCGTCGATGCGGCCCATCACCTGGCCCCCGAGCGCCAGCGACGCCTCCATGTCGCCCCCGAAGTAGAGGTCGAGAATGGTGCCGAACTCCTCCATCCCGACGTGCTCCTCCCGCTCGAGGCGGATGCTGCGCTCGGTCCGCAGCGCCCGCAACCCCGGCCTCGAGTAGCGGTTGAGGAACACGGTGTCGGTCTCGGCCGCCGCCACGATGGCGTCCTTCCAGTTGCCGTGGACGGGTGACTCGGCCGCCGAGACCATCCGCGTGCCCATCTGGACGCCCTCGGCGCCCAGGGCGAAGGCGGCCGCCATCGAGCGCCCGTCGCAGATGCCGCCGGCGGCGATCACGGGGACGTCCACGTGCGAGCACACCAGCGGCAGCAGCACCATCGTGGCCACGTCGCGCGGGTTCTTGAAGCCGCCGCCCTCGCCGCCCTCGACGACCAACCCGTCGACACCGGCGTCGACGGCCTTGCGGGCGGTGGCGAGCGTCGGCACGACGTGGAAGACGGTCAACCCGGCGTCCTTCAGTTGCCGGGTGTACTTGGTGGGATCGCCGGCGCTCGTGGTGACGAACCGCACGCCCTGCTCCACCACGAAGTCGACGATGCCGGGATCGCGAACGAACAGCATGGCGATGTTGACGCCGAACGGCTTGTCGGTGAGGTCGCGCATCTTGAGGATCTCCTCGCGCACGGCGGGGAGGTCGCCCGACGACGTCTCGATGATGCCGAGGCCGCCCGCCTCGGACACCGCTGACGCCAGTTGGGCCCGCGCGATCCAGCCCATCGGCGCCTGCACGATGGGGTAGCGGACACCCAGGAGCTCGGTCACTCGGGTCTTCAGGGGCTCGGTCACAGGTGCTCCTCGGCGGCGTGACGGACGGCGGTGATGATGGGATCCCAGTCGGCGCCCGGCACGCGGGTGACCGTGACGAAGTCGTTGACGCCGAACAGGTTGGCGACACCGGGGGCGCCGAGCACCTCCCGCTCGAACGGCGTCGTGGCGGCGTCGTCGGGCGACAGGTTGATCATGCCGGGCAGGCGGACGTCGAGCGTGAACTTGAGGGCGTCGGGGTTCGGCGTCTGGGCCGGGGTGGCCGTGGCCATGACGGCACCGTACCCGCGCGTGGCGTCAGCCGGCCGGTCCGAGCACCGGGTCGTACAGGTGGTGGCAGTCGCCGGCCACGACGACGTAGTGCCCGTACGGCGTCACGCGCACGAGACTGATCGACGTGTTCTCCACCGTGAGCCACAGGCTGCGCTCGATGCCGAGGGCGTCGGCGAGGTAGGCGTTGATCACACCGCCGTGGGCCACGACGGCGACCGTTTGGCCGAGGTGGGCGAGGGCGATGGCCTCGATGGCGGCGGCCACCCGCGAGCGGAACACGGCGTCACCTTCGCCGCCCGGGATGCCGTCCCACTTGCCGGTGCGGCTCCACGTCACCCATTCGGCGTCGGCGCTCGCCGCTCGCCGGCGGAACTCGCCGTTGCCCCAGTCGCCCAGCCGCACCTCCTGGAGATCCTCGATGGATTCGACCCGCAGGCCGCGCTCGTCGGCGAGCGGGCGGGCCGTTTCGATCGCCCGCGCCAGGTGGGACGCATAGACGGCGTCGATGGTTCGACCGGCCAGCCGGCGCGTCAGCGCCGCGACCTGGCGGACGCCCTCGGTGTGCAGCGGGGGGTCGAGCGACTCGGGTGAGCCCGGCACGACGTCGGCCGAGCGGCCGTGGCGGATGAGGAGCAGATCGGTCACCTCGGGGTCGGGCCCGGTGGGGTGCAGCGAGGGCTGGGG
>DASXAI010000306.1:0-3267 GCA_036406775.1 Acidimicrobiales bacterium | reverse complement strand
AAAGGACAACGCACTCATCGGCGGACCGAACCATGCGACGCGATCCTTGGGCGCCAGCGGCGCAAGGGCGTCGAGCAGGCCGGCTCGGGCCCGTCGCCACCACGCGAGCACATCGGCGCCCGACATGTCGGCGTGCCGGCCCTCGACATCCAACGCACCCACCTTGGCGAGCGCTCGCCGCTCCTCGAAGTCGGCTGGGTCGGCGATGGCGGCTCGGGCCGCGTCGTCGAAGTAGGCGAGGTGGACGATCGTCTGGCGCACGTCCCATCCGACGGCGGCGGTCGGCTGCGCCCACCGGGCCGGCGTGAGGTCATGCACGATCTCGTCGACCGCGCCCTGTTCGGCCGCGAGATCCAAGCCAATCGTGTTCACGCGTCGCCTCCAATCTTTCCTTACTCTCCCTATCATGCGTATGATTTGCGAGCAACTAGCAACGGGGGTTGGCTCGTGAACGAGCAGCAGCACGTCGCGCCGTCCTGGATCGAGTCCTTCGACATGTGGACCGACGAGGCGTACCACGCCGATCCGTTTCCACAGCTCGAGGAGCTGCGCCGCACCTGCCCGGTAGCCCACAGCGCGACGCACGGCGGGTACTGGATCTGTACGGACTACGAGTCCGTCTACCGGGTGCTGCGGGACAACGATTCGTTCTCCCACCGTCAGAGCACCGTGCCCCAGCCAACCGATCCGCTGGGCCCGCAGATCCCGGTCGGCCTCGACCCTCCCGCCCACGGCCCGTGGCGAGCGCTCCTCACGCCGGCGTTCTCACCCGCACAAGTCGAGCTCTTCGAGCCCGTCGTGCGGGACGCCGCCATCCGATTGCTCGAACCGATCCGACACCGAGGCGAGTGCGAGTTCATGGCCGACTTCGCCATGGAGCTCCCGGCCGCCGCCATCCTGCCCTTCCTCGGGCTGCCAGCCTCGGCGCTCGGCATGGTCAAGGCCTGGGAAGAGGAAAGCATGAGCCAGGTCAACGTGTCGCCGACAGCGCGGGACCGCGCCTACGCCGAGACGAAGCCCAAGGTGCGGGCCTACCTCGAGCGCCAGATCGCCGAGCGCATAGCCACCGGCCCGATCGGCGATGACGTCCTCAGCCGGCTCGTCGGCGGCGAGATCGAGGGCCGGGCACCGACGATGGACGAGATGGTCAACGCCTGCTCGATGCTGCTCAGCGCCGGGCTGCACACGACCACGGCGACGCTGGGCAACATGGTGCTCTACCTGGCCCAGCACGCCGAGCAACGCGATCGGCTGACCGAGGAACCTTCGCTCATCCCGACCGCGATCGAGGAGCTGATGCGATACGAAGGTCTCGTCACCACGGGCCGCGTCGCCACCAAGGATGTCGACGTCGGCGGTCAGGTGATCCAGGCCGGCGAGCCGGTGCTCTTGTCGATTCCGTCGGCGCTGCGCGACGAGGCCATGTTCTCGGAGCCGGACGCGGCCAAGTTCGACCGGGAGCCGTCGCCCACGCTGGCGTTCGGGGTCGGGATCCACCGATGCCTCGGCTCCCACTTGGCGCGGATGGAACTGCGCGTCGCCATGGAGGAGATCCACCGGCACATTCCCCGTTACCGGCTGGCGCCCGGCCGGCCCGTACGCCGGCACACCGCTATCCACCGCACCACCGAGGCGCTGTGGCTGCTCGTCGCATGAGCATCAACATCATGAGAACGGCATGAAGCTCGAACCCGGTCAGGTGGCCGTCGTCACCGGTGCGGCCAGCGGCATCGGCTTCGCCCTCGCCGAACGCTTCGCCCGTCTCGGCCTCGGCGTCGTGCTCGCCGACGTCGAGCCAGGTCCATTGGCCACGGCCGTCGCCCAGATCGAAGCCGAGCCCGGCGCGGCGATAGCGATCCCGACCGACGTGAGTCGGGCCGCCGACGTCGACGCACTGGCAGCGGCGACAATCGATCACTTCGGACGGGTCGACATCGTGTGCAACAACGCCGGCGTCAACCTGCACCGCTCGGCCATGTGGCAGCTGCACCCGCTTGACTGGCAGTGGGTCCTCGGCGTCAACCTGTGGGGCGTGATCCACGGCATCCGGTCCTTCGTGCCTCGGTTCGTAGCAGCCGGTCACGGCCACATCGTCAACACTGCGTCGATGGCCGGGCTCACCGTCCTGCCGTTCATCGGACCGTACGCGGCGAGCAAGCACGCCGTCGTCGGCATCTCCGAGGCGCTGCGAGCCGAGCTCGATGAGGTGGCACCGAAGGTCGGCGTCACGATCCTGTGTCCCGGCTACGTGCCGACGAACCTGGCGACATCGGCGCGCAACCGGCCGGCCGAGGTGACACCGCCTGCTGACGAAGGGGCCCGAACAGCCGGCGACTTCGATCGGAGCCGGTTCCGCCCACTGGCCGCCGCCGACGTGGCGGCACAGGTCACGGCGGCGATCGAGGCCGACCGCCTCTACGTGCTGTCCCATCCGGGCTCCGAGGACAGAGTGCAGGAGCGATTCGCACGCGTACTGGAGCGGGCATGACGGTCGCGACCTCCGACCCGGTCCGGCTACTGGTGGGGGGACTCCTCGTCGGTGACCGCTGGCTGACGAACTCGACCGGCGGCACGCTCGAGCACATCAACCCGGCCACCGGCCGGGCCCAGCAGACCTTTCCGATCGCCGGCCGGCCCGAGGTCGACGCGGCCGTCGCCGCGGCCAAGGCGGCCCTGCCGGCGTGGCGTCGCTGGCGCCCCGATGCCCGCCGCGACGTGCTCCGTAGGGTCGCTGATCGGTTGCGCGACGAGGCCGCCGAGCTCGGCACGATCGGCTCGTTGGAGAACGGGACGCCGCGACTCCAAGCGGTGGCGATGGCGCCCTCGGCCGCCGGTTGGTTCGACTACTACGCCGGTTGGGCCGACAAGCTGACGGGCGAGGTCATCGACCCCTTCCCCAAGCCTGGATTCAACTACACGCTTCCCGAACCAGTCGGCGTCGTCGCCGTGATCGTCACGTGGAACGGCCCGTTGATGGCGTTCGGGATGGCCGTGGCTCCTGCGCTGGCCGCCGGCTGTTGCGTGGTCATCAAGCCAGCCGAGCTCACCCCGTTCTCACCGGCCCGGTTCGGACGGATCTGCCTCGAGTCCGGCCTGCCGCCGGGCGTCGTCACCATCGTGCCGGGCGGGCCGGACGCCGGTGACGCCCTCGTGCGCCATCCCGATGTCGCCAAGATCAGCTTCACCGGCGGGATAGAGACGGCGCGGCGCATCCAGTCGGCGTGCGCCGAATCGCTCACGCCGCTCGTCCTCGAGCTCGGTGGCAAG
>DASXAI010000305.1:0-10606 GCA_036406775.1 Acidimicrobiales bacterium | reverse complement strand
AGCATCTCGAAGATCTCCTCGTGGGCCATCCCCTCACCGGGGAGGCCGAACACGACCTGGTCGCAGCCGACCTGCTGGTAGCGCACGACCTGCTCGCACACCTCGTCCGGCGTGCCGCAGAGCATGTACCCGCCGGCGATGAGCTGGTCGAGCAGCTCCTCGGTCCACTCGAGCTGCATCGGCGGCGTCGGCCAGGTGCGGGCGTCGGGCGACTTCGGCATCGTGTCGTGGTAGAGGTTCACCATCGTCACGAGGTAGCCGCGGCCGGGGCTACCTCTATTCGATGGTGTGCCTCTACCACGACACGATGCCGAAGCCCGACTACGCACCCGTCTGGCCGGCGCCGCCGCTGGCCATGGTGAACGAGGACAACCTCGACGACCTCATCAAGGCCGGCTGGCTGCTGTGCGGGACACCCGACGAGGTGTGCGAACAGGTCGAGCGGTACCAGACGGTCGGCTGCGACCAGGTCGTGTTCGGCCTCCCGGGTGACGGCATGGAGCACGACGAGATCCTCGAGATGCTCGAGCTGTTCGGCACCAAGGTCATCCCCGAGTTCGACCTGGACCCGATCCACTCGACGACGCGTTATCGGGAGGCGGCCGTCCGCAAGTACCCGGACTTCGCCCACCCCGTGCCCGACGTCTCGGTCGAGGTGCTGCCCACCACGGCGCTGCTGCACTGAGACGGCGTGCCCCGCGACGCCACCGAGACGCGGGAGCGGCTGCTGGCGGAGGCCCGGCGGCTCTTCGCGACCCAGGGCGTCTTCCAGACGACCAGCCGCGAGATCGTCGAGGCCGCCGGCCAGCGCAACGTCTCGGCGTTGACGTACCACTTCGGCTCGCGCGAAGGCGTCCTGGGCGCCATCCTGCTCGGCTTCGACGAGGTGCTCGACGCCGAGCGGGGCCAGCTGCTCGGCCGCATCGGCGACGGCGCGTCCACACGCGACCTCGTGGCCGCTCTGCTCGTTCCGTACGCCCGACCTCTCGCCACCGTCGAGGGGCGCGAATACCTGCGGATCGTGGCCCAACTCACCGAGCGCTTCCCCGAGTGGCGCGACGCCACCCTGACCGGCCCGTACTTGCGCCGCATCCTCGGGATCCTCGAACGGCGCCCCAGCGAGCTGCGCCCGGCGATCCGGCGGGAACGGGTCGTGTCGGCCATCACGCTGATGACGGCGGCCATGGCCGAGCGCGCGCGGCTCGTGTCCGAGCGCCGGCGGGTTCACCTCGATGACGCCACGTTCCTCGCCAACCTCGCCGACATGCTCGTCGGCGTGCTCGAAGCCGCGCCGGGCCCGCCGCTGGCGTCGTCATAACGTGGCTCCATGGCGACTGAAGACGACGTGCGCCGCATCGCGCTCTCGCTGCCCGAGACGGTCGAGAGGCCCTGGTACGGCACGCCGGGCTTCCGCGTCAAGGACAAGGGCTTCTTGCGCCTCCGCAGCAACGCCGAGGGCGGCCTCGTGGTGTTCGTGGCCGACGTGGCCGAGAAGGAGATGCTCCTCGAGTCGGACCCGGAGAAGTTCTTCACCACGCCCCACTACGACGGCTACCCCGCGGTGCTGGTGAACCTCCCGGCCGTCGACGTCGACGAGCTGAGGGAGCTGATCACCGACTCGTGGCGGCTGAAGGCGCCGAAGCGGGTGCTGAAGGAGCACGGCGACCAGCTGTAGAGCGAAGCTCGCGCGCCACCTTCCGGTAGCGCTTGGCCGTCTCCTCGAGCTCCTCGGCGAAGTCGCTGAGGGCTGCCAGCCGCGCCCGTACCTGGGCCCGCAACTCGTTGTTGATCTCGGTGGCCTCCGTGAGGATCTCCTCACGCCGCTGTTCCGAGGCGTCGCCCTCCCACTCGGCCCGCAGCGCGGCCAGGCGGTCCTCGGCCACCAGCACGCGCCGGATCTGGTCGAGGTCGTGGCCGAGCAGGTCCTGCAGGCGGCGGATGCGCGCCACCCGTTCGACGTCGTCGCCGGTGTAGCGGCGGGCGCCGCCCACCGATCGGGAGGCCGGCGGCAGCAGGCCCAGCTGTTCGTAGTAGCGCAGCGTGCGCGTGGTGACGCCCGCTTCCTCGGCGGCGTCGCCGATCGACATCGTCTCCACCGTCATGCCAGGACCGCCTCCTCCAACGCCTCAGTCACGTCGCCCTCGAACTCGGCGTGGGCCGGCATGGCCCCCCGCATCCACGACGCCCATGCCGCCATGAGGCACAGTATGAACGAGAACGAGAAGGCGATGCGCAGACCGTCGATGAACGGCTCGGCGATGAGGTTCGGGAAGAACGTCTTCCCGGTGATCTCCTGAGCGTTCTGGGCCGGCACCCCCCGGAGGCCGTCCTCACCCAGCAACGTCTGCATCGGGTTGTAACCCAGGAAGGCAGCGAACAGGCTGCCCACGGGCGGCTCGTTGGACACCCGCTCGGCCACCACCGGATCGACGGCCTCGGCCGCAAGGTGGTCGTGCATGGTCTTGGGCAGGGATGCGGCCAGGCCCACGATCATCAGGCTGAAGAAGATGCCGATCGACAGCACCATGCCCGAGTTCTGGAAGGTGGCCCGCATACCGGACGCCTGGCCCCGCTCGTCGGCGGGGACGGAGTTCATGACGGCGGTGGTGTTCGGCGGTGTGAACACGCCCATGCCCACCCCGTTCAGGAAGATCAGGAACGCGAACACCCAGTAGTTGAAGTTCACCGGCAGCAGCATCAGCAGCAGGAAGGACAGGGCGCCGATGAGCATGCCGCCTGTCGCGAAGCCACGGGCGCCGTACCGATCGGAGAGGCGCCCCGCGAGCGGCGCCGACACCAACAAACCGAGCGTCAGGGGGATCATGAAGATGCCGGCCCACAATGGCGTCGACTCGAAGCTGTACCCGTGGAGCGGCAGCCAGATGCCCTGCAGCCAGATGATCAGCATGAACTGCAGGCCGCCCCGGGCGATGGAACTGAGGAAGCCGGCGGTGTTGCCCATCGTGAAGGGTCGGATGCGGAACAGGCGGAGGTTGAACATCGGGTCGGGGACCTGCGTCTCGATGTACCCGAACAGCGCCAGCAGGCCAATCCCGCCGAACAGGCAGCCCAGCACCATCGGGCTGGTCCAGCCCATGGTGTGGCCGCCGTAGGGCTGGATCCCGTACGTGATGCCGGTGAGCAGCGCGACCAGGCCCACGGCGAAGGTGATGTTGCCGAGCCAGTCGATGCGGGCGGCCTTGCGGGCGCCGACCTCGCGCAGCTTGCGGTAGGCCCAGACCGTGCCGAAGATGCCGAACGGCACGTTCACCCAGAACACGAGGCGCCAGTCCCAGTCGGCCAGCACGCCGCCGAGGATGAGGCCGACGAACGAGCCCGAGATGGCGGCGATGGCGTTGATGCCCATCGCCTTGCCCCGTTCCTCCACGGGGAAGGCGTCGGTGATGATGGCGGTCGAGTTGGCCAGCAGCATCGCGCCGCCCACGCCCTGCACCACCCGCATCACGATGAGGTAGATGGCGGCCGACGATCCGTGCCCCGGCGTGAGCGACAGGGCGATCGACGCCGCCGTGAAGATGGCGAAGCCGGCGTTGTACATCTTCACCCGGCCGTAGATGTCGCCCAGGCGGCCGAACGTCACCACCAGAACGGCCGTGCACACCAGGTAGCCCATCAGCATCCACAGCAGGTAGCTGATGTTCGACGGCTCGAGCGGATCGAGGTGGATGCCCCGGAAGATGGCCGGGAGGCTGATGATCACGATCGAGCTGTCGAGCGTGGCCATGAACGACCCGAGCGTGGTGTTCGAGAGGGCCGTCCACTTGTACCGCGGGGAGAGCACGTCGTCGGCATGGCGCACCCCACAACTTTACGTGGACGTCAACGTCAATGCACCTCCAAGCGATCTGACGCGATTTCGCGACCTTGGCGACACATATCGCGCACCAGAACGCTTAGATTCCGGCCATGCCCGAGGCCTATCTCGTCGACGCCGTTCGCACCCCGGTCGGACGCCGGGGCGGCGGCCTGTCCCAGGTCCACCCCGCCGACCTCGGGGGCCACGTGATGAGCGCCCTCATGGAGCGGACGGGGGTCGACCCGGGCGCCGTCGACGACGTCGTGTTCGGCTGCGTCGACACCATCGGGCCCCAGGCCGGCGACATCGCCCGGACCTGCTGGCTGGTGGCGGGGCTGCCCGACCACGTACCGGGCACCACGGTCGACCGCCAGTGCGGCAGCGGCCAGCAGGCCGTCCACTTCGCGGCCCAGGCGGTGATGAGCGGCACCAGCGACCTCGTGGTGGCGGGCGGCGTGCAGAGCATGAGCCAGATCCCGATTTCCGCCGCCATGCTGGCCGGGCAGGCCTACGGCCACGAGACGCCGTTCCGGGGGTCCCCCGGCTGGCAGGCCCGCTACGGCGACCAGGAGGTCAGCCAGTTCCGGTCGGCCGAGATGATCGCCGAGCGCTGGAACTGCTCCCGGGACGACATGGAGGCCTTCGCCGTCGAGAGCCACGAGCGGGCGATCCGGGCCACGGCCGAGGGCCGGTTCGAGGGCGAGATCGTGGCCGTCGGCGAGGTCACGCGCGACGAGGGACCCCGGGAGCCGAACTGGGACAAGATCCGCTCCCTCGCCCCGTTGACGCCGGGCGGGCGGATCACCGCCGCCGTCTCGAGCCAGATCTCCGATGCCGCCGCCGCCCTGCTGGTGGCGAGCGAGCGGGCTCTCCAGGAGCACCACCTCACGCCGCGGGCCCGCATCCACCACCTGTCGGTGCGGGGCGACGACCCGGTGTGGATGCTCACAGCGCCCATCCCGGCCACCGAGCACGCCCTGAAGCGGGCCGGCATGACCCTCGACGACATCGACCTGGTGGAGATCAACGAGGCCTTCGCGTCGGTGGTGTTGGCGTGGGCCAAGGAGACCGGCGCCGACCTGGCCAAGGTGAACGTGAACGGCGGCGCCATCGCCCTCGGGCACCCCCTCGGCGCCACCGGAGCCAGGCTGATGACGACCCTGCTCAACGAGCTCGAGCGCACGGGCGGGCGGTACGGCCTGCAGACGATGTGCGAAGGCGGCGGCCAGGCCAACGTCACAATTGTCGAAAGGTTGTGAGTCGGCCTCGGCGGCCGCCGGCCGATTACGATGCTTGACCGAGTTACGGAAACGGAGGCGCCCATGGCCGCCCACGTCGACTTCCCCGTCTTCGATGCCGACAACCACTACTACGAGGCCGAGGACGCCTATATCCGCCACGTGCCGCGGGAGCTGCGCAAGCGCTGCATGCAGTGGGCGACGATCGACGGCAAGAAGCGCCTCCTGGTGGCCGGGGCCGTCAACCGGTTCATCCCCAACCCCACCTGGGACCCGATCGCCCGACCCGGCAGCCTGGCCGCCTACTTCCGGGCCAAGAACGAGTCGGGCGTCGACGTCAAGACCATGTTCGGCACCCTCGACGCCTTGGCCGACCATCCCGAGTACCAGGACCGCGACGCCCGGCTCGCCGTCATGGACACCCAGGGAGTGGAGGCGGCGTTCTTCTTCCCGACCCTCGGCGTGGGGATGCAGCAGGCGCTCAGCCACGACATCGAGGCCCTCACGGCGGCCTTCCACGGCTTCAACCAGTGGCTCCTCGACGACTGGGGCTTCGACTACCGCGGCCGCGTCTTCGCCGCGCCCATGATCACGCTGGCCGACGTCGACGCCGCGGCCAAGGAAGTCGACTGGTGCGTCGAGCACGGCGCCCGCTTGGTGTGCATGGTGCCCGGCCCGGTGCCGCTGGCGCAGGGTGACTCGCTGTCGCCCGGTTGGCCGTTGTTCGATCCGGTGTGGGAGCGCCTCGACGCCGCCGGTATCACGGTCGGCATCCACGGCGGCGACTCCGGGATGAACGCCTACGTGAGCCGGTGGGAGCCCACCGGCGACTTCGAGGCGTTCCGCACGACGCCGTTCAAGATGGTCAGTACGCACCTCAAGACCATCTTCGACACGATGGCGGCCCTGATCTGCCACGGGGTGTTCGATCGGCACCCGAACGTGCGCATCGCCACGATCGAGAACGGCGGGATGTACGTGCCCCACCTCCTCGACGAGCTGGCGCTGGCGTACCGGAAAGCGCCACAAGACTTCAGGCGGGACCCGGTGGAGACGTTCCGGGAGCACGTGTGGGTGGCGCCCTTCTACGAGGACGACATCTCGCTGTTGAAGGACCTCATCGGCGCCGACCACCTGCTGTTCGGCTCCGACTGGCCCCACGCCGAGGGCCTGGCCGAACCGATCTCGTTCATCGACGACATCCCCGGCTTCACTTCCGACGAGGTCCGCCTCATCATGCACGACAACGCGTCGGCGCTCGTGACGCCACGACGCTGAGGAGCGATCCCCCATGAGCATGCCGCTCGACATCGGGGTCATCGACACGATGGTGGGCTTCCCCGTCGGCTTCGAGATCTACGACTTCATCCGCAAGCAGGCCAAGGACTGGGACACGCGCGAGACCTTCCAGTTCCCCGTCGAGTACCTGTTCAAGGGGGCGCCCAAGGAGCTCTACGGCGCCGACGACCCGGTGGCGGTCGTGCTCCACGAGATGGATCGCTTCGGCATCGAGCGCGCCATGATCGGCTGCGAAGGTGAGGTGTCCCAGCACGCGCTGAGCGCCCACCCCGAGCGCTTCATTCCGTCGATGAGCGTCGATCCCAATCGGGGCATGGACGACATCCGGAAGATGGTGGAGAACCACGAGCGCTTCGGCATCAAGGCGGCGACGGCCTTCCCGGCCGGGTACGTGCCCCAAGTGCCCATCAACGACCGGCGCTTCTACCCCATCTACGCCAAGTGCTGCGAACTCGACATCCCGATCTTCGTGTGCGCCGGCGTGCCCGGTCCCCGGATCAAGATGGCGTGCCAGCACGTCGAGCTCATCGACGACGTGATGTACGACTTCCCCGACCTGACGTTGGTGACACGCCACGGCTGCGAGCCGTGGACCGACCTGGCCGTGAAGCTGATGCTGAAGTGGCCCGGCCTCCACTACTCGACGTCGGCCTTCGCACCGAAGTACTACCCCCGCGCCATCGTCGACTACGCCAACACCCGCGGCGCCGACAAGGTCATCTACGCCGGCTACTTCCCGATGGGTCTGTCGCTCGAGCGCATCTTCAGCGAGCTGCCGAACGTCGGCTTCAAGGACGAGGTGTGGCCCAAGTTCCTCCGCGAGAACGCGGCCCGGGTCCTCAAACTCTGAGCCAAGATGGCGGCCATGATCGACCACCTTTCGATCCAGTGCGCCGACGTCCGGGCCAGCGCCGCGTTCTATGACGCCGTCCTGGCGACGGTCGGTGGGACCCGGATCATGGAGTTCGGCGACGTCATCGGCTACGGGGTGCCGCCCATGCCCGACTTCTGGTTGGGGCCGCAGCAGACCGGCGAGGGCTTCCGGGAGTCGCACATCGCCTTCCAGGCGCCGGACCGGGCGGCCGTGCAGGCGTTCGTGGACGCCGCCGTGACCAGCGGCGCCGAGGTGCTCCACCCGCCGAGGGTGTGGCCCGAGTACCACCCCAACTACTACGGCGGCTTCGTGCGGGACCCCGACGGCAACAACGTCGAGGCGGTCTGCCACCGCCCGGAGTAGCCCGCGGCCCACTCGGCCGGCGCGTCCACCACCATGGGGACACGCAGACCGCCGCTCCGCCCGCCCTCCCGACGGTCAGGCGCCGCCTCGACGGCGTCGACCTGGCTCGCGCCTTGGCGTTCGCCGGCATGCTGCTCGCTCACTACGTGTGGCCCCACCGTCCCGGCGAAGCGGGCTGGTTGCTGGCCCTGGACGCCGGCGCCGACGGGCGGGCGGCACCGCTGTTCTGCCTGCTGCTGGGGCTGTCGGCCGGCCTGCTGGTGGCCCGGGGCACCGCCGACAAGGTCCTCGTGCGGCGCGGCGTCGGCCTCTTCGCCCTCGGCCTGCTCGTGTGGCCGTTCGCCGGACGCGTCTACCTGATCCTGCCGCAGTACGGCGTCCTGCTCGTGGCCGTCCCCCTGCTGCGGCGGCTGTCGGACCGGGCCCTGCTCGTGACGGCGGGGGCCGCCTTCGTCATCCCGTCGGCCGTCGCGGCCGTCATGGAGAACCACCACCTGCGCGCCGGCTCCCAACCCGTGACCTACGGCGAACTCCTCGACGTCGGCGAGATCGCCCGGACGCTCGTATGGACGGGCGCCTATCCGCTCGTGGGCTGGGTCGGCTTCGTGCTCGTTGGGCTGTGGCTGGCCCGGCGGCGCCTGTCCGATCGAGCCGTCCAGCTCCGCCTGCTCGCCGGCGGCACCGCCGTCGTGCTCACCCAGCCGCTGTTGGCGACCGCCGCCTCCGCCCTCGGCGGCGATCCTCGCCTCGAACGCGCCGGCGGCCTCGCCACCTTCTTCGACGGCCGGGCCCACAGCAACCGCACCGCCTGGTACCTCCTCGGCACCGCCACGGCCCTCGTCGTGCTGGCGCTGTGCCTTCTTGTCACGACAACAGCCGGCGCCGAACGGTGGCGACGCGTCCGCCTGCCGCTCGTACGGCTCGGCGAGGTGGCGCTCAGCGCCTACCTCCTCCACCTCCTGCTCGGGCGCCTGCTGGTGTGGGACTGGAACGACGACACGAAGCCGGCCATCACCACGCAGCTCGCCGTCGTCGTGCTCGTCGTAGCGGCGTTCGCCGCCGGCGCGTCGCTATGGCGTCGCCACTTCCGGCGTGGCCCGGTCGAGACTGCGCTGCGCGCCGTCACGGGTTGAGACGGCGGCCCGCTCCCGCCGTGACAACAGAGACTGGGCGCCCATGGGGAAGATCACCATGGCGACGACAGCGGCGCCGACCATGGCGGTGGCGTTGATGTCACGCAGCTTGCCGATGCGCACGCCGATGTCGGTGGCCACGATCACGAACGAGAGCGATGTGGCCGACAGCAGCGCCAGCGCGCCCGTCACCCGGTCCCCCAGCGACCGGCGGAACAGCAGCGCCGGAACGCCGCGCACCACCAGGAACAGGACCAGGAACAGCGGCACCCGAAGCATCGCCGCCGGGCTGGCGAGCAGGTCCGACAAGTCGAACTTGATGCCGCTCGTCACGAAGTAGACCGGGATGAGGAAGCCGAAGCCGATGCCCTCGACCTTGGGCCAGAACGACGACGCCGGATCCTCACGGTCGTGGTGGCGCAGGTCGCCGAGGACGATGCCGGCGGCGAAGGCGCCGAGGATCGACTCGAGCCCGAACCGCTGGGAGATGACGAGGAACACGAACAGCACGAGGAGAGCGATGCGGATGCGGATCTGCACCGTCCCGCCCTCCAACCGCTCGAAGCGCCGACTGAGGAGCGTCACTCGTTCGACGCCGCGCAGCGCCAGCCACAGCACCGCCGACACGGCGGCGTAGATGACGACGACCAACGCGTTCCCCAGGACGCCCGACTCACCTTCGCCGAAGAACAACGACAGGAGCACGACGGCGCTGAACTCGGCAACCGTGGCGACGATGAGGATCGTCTGGCCGACCGGCGTCGTGGTGAGGTCGGCGTCGCGCAGGATCGGCACGACCACGCCCAGGCCGGTGGCGGACAGGATGATGGCGAGCAGCGACGGTGTGAGGACGATGTCGGCGGCGCCGAGCAACGACGCCAGGCCGAAGGCGATGGCGAGCCCGAGAAGGTAGGCGAGACCAGCGCGCCGCAGCAGCGGACCTCGCAGCGTGGAGACCTCGACCTCGGTTCCGGCCACGAAGAGCAGGAACCCGAGGGCGAGCAGACCCAACACGTCGAGGGGCTCGTCGATCTTCAGCCAGCCCAAGACGTCGGGTCCGACGATCACGCCGAGCACGAACTCGATGACGATCGACGGAATCCGCACCTTCGGTATCGCCGTGGCGATCAGCGGGCCGACCACGGCGATGGCGAGGACGCCCATGATGTTCGTGAACGACGGGTCCGACATGCCAGGACGGTAACCGGCGCGGGGTCACGACGAGCTGAGTCGCGCCTCCGGCAAGGTCGGCTGGAACAGCTCGATCGGGTTGCCCGAGGGGTCCTCGACGATCGTCTGGCGCCCCCCGATCCCGTCGATGACCGGGTTGCGGAAACGGGCCGCGTGGCCCAGCAGGCGCTCGGCCATCGCATCGATGTCGTCGACTTCCAGCACGAACCGGTTCCAGCCTCCGGGCTCCGGCGTGCGTCCGTCGGGCATGGCCGCGCCCCCGCCCGGACCCCCACCCGGCATGCTCAACACCAGGCGCAGATCGCCCCGCACCAGCATGGCGAAGGCCGGTGCCGGCCGCATCACCACCTCGAAGCCGAGCTCGTCGACGTAGAACGCCACCGCGGCATCCATGTCGGTGACGATGTAGCGGACACTGACCGTGGCCATGAGGACCTCCTCGGACTACGACGTCGAGAGCCGCGCCAGCACCGCCTCCGCCTCGCTGATGATGCGTTCGACGACCTCTTTGGCGCTCGGCAGGTCGTCGATCACGCCGACGACCTGGCCGCTGGCCATCACGCCGGCGTCGACGTTGCCGTCGACCATCGTGGCCCGCAACAGCATCGGTGTGTTGGCGGCCATGAGGACCTGCGACCACGACAGGTCGCCGGTCTGGCGCATGGCCCGACCCTCGGTGAGCATCTGGCGC
>DASXAI010000304.1:0-3713 GCA_036406775.1 Acidimicrobiales bacterium | reverse complement strand
GGCCTCGGGCGCGACAGTGGCGAGTGACGCGGCGGCGGAGTCGGCTGGGGTCGTGAGGACGACGGCGTCGGCTTCGATGCCGGCGGCGGTGTAGCCGGCGGCGGTGCGCTCGATGACGCCGGCGGGCGTGTCGAGCCGGAGGTCGGCGCCCGCGTCGCGCAGACGCGTCTCCAGGCGTTCCACGACGCGGCCCAGTCCCGCGGGATGGGTGAGGAACACCGGGCCGGCGCGGGCCCGGCTCGGTGTCCGGAGTCCGAGCAGCAGGCTGCGGTGACGAGCCACGGCCTCGGCCAGCTGCGGCGCGGTGGCCGCCAGGCTGATGCGGGCCGGGTCGGCGGCGTTGATGGAGCCGACGAGCGGTCCGACGAGCCGGTCGTACACCTCGGCGCCGAAGCGCTGGCGGACGGTGAGGCCGAGGTCGTCGTCGCCGTCGGTGCGGGGCAGGAGCGGCTCGACGGCGGCGCGCGCCTTTCCGCGCCACGACAGCAGGCCGCTGCGGCCCAGCGCCGGCAGGCCCGTCGGTACGCCGAGGACGAGGCCGGGCGGGATGGCGTGCAGCGCGCCCCGCCACCAGACGAAGGCGCGGCCGGTCGCCGGCGCGATGAGCTCGTCGCCCATGCCGAGCTCACGCAACAGGTCGACGGCCCACGGCACCCGGGCCAACACGGAGTCGGCGCCGGCGTCGACCGGCCGGCCCTCGAACTTTGTCGTGAGGATCTTGCCGCCCAGTCGGTCGGACGCCTCGAGGACGGTCACGGCCGGCGGCTCGGTCTGTTGGGTGAGCTCGAAGGCGGCGGCCAGGCCGGTGATGCCGCCGCCCACCACGACGACGTGGGCCATCAGGACTCCGCGGCCCGCTGCCCGGCCAGGCCGGCGAGGGCGTCCATCACGTCAGGATCGGCGTTCACCACCGGGGTGCGCGCGAAGGCGAGGCTGGCCGACGCGGCTCGGCCGCGCAGGTCGATGTCGAGGTCGTACAGCAGCTCGAGGTTGTCGGCGGCGAACCCGCACGGGCAGATGAGCACGCCGGTCGCGCCCTCGGCTACGGCCAGATCCGAGACCACCGTGGCGACGTCGGGCCCGAGCCACGGCTCGGCCGTGCGCCCGGCCGACTGGTAGGCGACACACCACCCGCCCCACGGGGCCACGCCGGCCTCCCTCGCCACCGCTTCCGCCGTCTCACGGAGCGCCGCGGGATATGGGTCGTGCTCGGCGAGGACGCGCTCAGGAAGCGAGTGGGCCGTGAACACGACCTTCGCGCCCGCCGGCAGGCGGCGCAGCTTGTCGGTGACCGTCGCGGTGAGGAAAGCGACGTACGTCGGCTCCAGGTGTCAGCCGTCGATGGCTCTGTAGTCGATGCCGATGGCTCGCGCCGCGGTGTGAGTCCGGTCGTGGTACTTGCCGACCGACGACGGCGAGTAGTGCGGCGCCAGGACGAGGCCGACGGCGCGATGGATGCCGCGCGCTCCCGCCGTCGCCATCGCGTCCTCGATGCGGGGCGCCACGTGCTTGAAACCGGTGACGACCTCGTAGGTCTGCGGCGCGCGTCGATCGAGCGCCGCCTGCACGGCGGCCCGCTGGGCCTCGGTCCGCTCGGCGAGCGGCGACAGGCCGCCGATCGCTTCGTAACGGCGCGTCAGCTCGGCCAGCAGCTCGGGCGAAGGCGGTCGGTTTCGGTGGATGTCGGTGTAGTACGGCTCGATCTCCTCGGTGGCCCGCGGCGTGCCGTGGGCCATGAGGATGACGGCGATCACAGCTCGCCACCGTGGAGTGCCTCGACGAGCCTGGTGAGGATGGCGGGGTCGGTTTCGGGCAGCACGCCGTGGCCGAGGTTGAAGATGTGGCCCGGGCGACCGCCGTTGCTGGTGACGACCTCGGCCGCCTTCGTGCGCACGACCTCCCACGGGCAGAGGCACGCCACCGGATCGAGGTTGCCCTGGACGCCCACGCCGGCCGGGATCCGCCGCCGGGCCTCGTCGAGCGGCGTGCGCCAGTCGACGCCGACGACATCGGCGCCGGCTTCGGCCATGGCGCCGAGGAGTTCGCCCGTCTCGACGCCGAAGTGGATCCGAGGCACGCCGAGGGCGCCCACGGCGGCCAGGACCTTGGCCGAGTGGGGGAGGACGTACCGGCGGTAGTCAGCCGGGTGGAGGGTGCCGGCCCACGAGTCGAACAGCTGCACCGCCTGCGCGCCCGCCCGGACCTGCGACACCAGCGACGTCGCCGAGAGGTCGGCGAGGCGGTCGAGGAGGGCGTGCCAGAGCGGCTCGTCGCCGTACATCAGCGCCTTCGTGCGGGCGTACCGCCGTGACGGCCCTCCCTCCAGGAGGTAGCTCGCCACCGTGAACGGCGCGCCGGCGAAGCCGATGAGGGGTACGGCGAGCTCGGCGGCGAGGATCCGCACCGTCTCCAGCACGTAGGGCGTGTCGAGCTCCGGCTCGAGGGGCCGCAGTCGGTCGAGATCGGCCGACGAGGCGAACGGACGGTCGATCACGGGTCCCGTCCCGGGGGCGACGTCGACCCCGAACCCGACGGCGGCCACCGGTACCACGATGTCGGAGTAGAGGATGGCGGCGTCGACGCCGTGGCGACGCACGGGCTGCATCGTGATTTCGGCCGCCAACTCCGGCTTGGCGATGGCGTCGAGGATGCTGCCTTCGCCGCGGATCGCCCGGTACTCCGGCAGCGACCGTCCGGCCTGGCGCATGAACCACACAGGCGTGTACGGCGTGGGCTCGCGCCGGCAGGCGGCGAGGAACGGGGCATCGGCCGGCGCCGTCACCCTGTCGACGTTAGGGCCCGGACGGGCGCTCGGTAGGCGGGGCGGGCAGCCGGTATCCTGTCTGTTCCCCGTGTTCGGGGAGGATTCGAGCCAAGCGGATGTCCCAGCACCCCGATCTCGCCGAAGAGCAGGCCTACATCGACTTCGCCTACGCCTGTCTCGAGCGCAGCCGGGAGGATGCGTGGAGGCTGCGGGACCTCACCGAGGCCGGCCGGGGCGGGACCCACCAGGCGCGTTACGAGCGGGATGTCTTCGAAGAGGCCCTGTTCAGCCGGCTGTCCCAGCTCGACTTGCACGACGAGGTGCTGGTGTTCGGCCGCATCGATCGGCCGTCCCAGGAAGGCACCGCCGCCGAAGGCGACCCCAGCAGCTCGGCCGACGTGGAGTCGTTCCACCTCGGACGCCTCGCCGTCGCCGACGACCATCGCGAACCCGTCGTCATCGACTGGCGGGCACCCGTGGCCGAGCCGTTCTACCGGGCCACCGGCCGTGACCCGATGGGCCTGGTGCGCCGGCGGCACTTCGCCGTGAAGGGTCGTCAGCTCCTCGACATCGAGGACGAGCTGTTCGGGCAGGGCCACCTCGGTGTCGGCCACGACGACGGGCTGGCGCCGAACGGGCAGCGGCCCCAGCTGCGGGGCTACTCGACGCTGATGGCCGCCCTCGAACGGGGGCGCACGGGGACGCTCGGTGACATCGTCGCCACGATCCAGGCCGAGCAGGACGAGATCATCCGGTCGCCGCAGCCCGGCGTGCTGGTGGTCCAGGGCGGGCCGGGCACCGGCAAGACGGTCGTCGCCCTGCATCGTGCCGCCTACCTGCTGTACACCCATCGCTTCCCGCTCGAGGACCAGGGTGTGCTCGTGATCGGTCCGAACCGGGTCTTCCTCCGCTACATCGAGCGGGTTCTGCCGTCGCTGGGCGAGGCGGG
>DASXAI010000303.1:0-2150 GCA_036406775.1 Acidimicrobiales bacterium | reverse complement strand
CCATGTCGCTGTCCGACGCCAAGATCCTGGTCACCGGGCCCGCCGGTCAGATCGCCTTTCCGCTGGTCGAGTCGCTGGTCGGCGACAACGAGGTGTGGGGCATCGCCCGCTTCGGTGCCGACGCCGCCCGCCAGCGGGTGGAGGCGCTGGGCGTCACGACCCGGGCGCTCGACATCGGGAGCGGCGACTTCGGCGACCTTCCCACCGATTTCACCCATGTCCTGCACCTGGCCGCGTCGATGGCACCGGGGCTCGACTACGACGGCGCCCTGCGCGTGAACGCCGAGGGCACGGGCCTGCTGCTGCAACACTGCAAGGCCGCCAAGGCGGTGCTCGTGATGTCGACCCATTCCGTCTACAAGCCACAGGACGATCCGTGGCACGTGTTCGTCGAATCCGATCCAGTGGGCGACTGCAACTCGCAGCACGCCGCCACGTACTCGGTGTCGAAGCTGGGCGAGGAGGCCGTGGCCCGCTACTGCGCCCGGGCCTTCGACCTGCCCGTGATCATCGCCCGTATGAACGCGGCCTACGGTCCCAACGGCGGGCTGCCGGCGTACCACCTCGATGCCGTCGTGACCGGCCGCAGCGTCACGACGCGCTGGGACCCGTGCCTGTACAGCCCGATCTACCAGGACGACATCAACGACCAGACCGAGGCCTTGCTGGCCGCCGGCAGCGTCCCGGCCACCGTCGTGAACTGGGCCGGCGACGAGCCCGTCAGCGTGCAGGAGTGGGCCGCCTACGCCGCCGATCTGGGCGGCACGAAGGCCGAGGTCGTGGTCACCGAGCTCCCGAACACGCTGCGGGGCTCCGTGGCCGACAACACCCGCCGCCTCTCGATCACCGGGCCCTGTCGGGTCGGGTGGAAGGAGGGGTTCCGCCGTACGTACGCCGCCCGCCATGGCCAGGAGGTGCCCGCATGACCCTGTCGATCCAGGAGATCTCCGACCGGCTCGAGATCCAAGACCTCCTCGTGGCCTACAGCCACGCCATCGACCACCACGAGTGGGACGCCCTCGACGACGTGTTCACGGCGGACGCCGTCATCGACTACACGGAGATGGGCGCCCCGCGTGGCAATCTCACCGAGACCAAGGCCTTCCTCGCCTCGGTGCTGCCGAACTTCCCGAGCTACCAGCACATGGTGGCCACCACGAAGCTGACCTTCGACGGCGACGTCGCCTACGGCCGCACCATCTGCCACAACCCGATGATGGTCACCGACGGCGACGGCAATCCCCACATGATGTTCTGCGGGCTCTGGTACCGCGACACCTTCGTGCGGACGCCCGACGGCTGGCGCATCAAGGACCGCTACGAGGAACGGTCGTACCTCCGCGACTTCCCGGGGTAACCGTCAGGCGGTGCGGACCCTGGTGGCGGGCCGCTTGCGCGAGTCCTTGGCCACCCGTTCGAGGAGCCCGGCCAGCTGGCGCAAGTCGGCGGCGCTCCACTCGGAGAAGGCCTCGGCCACGATCTCGTCGGTGGTCGTCCGGTAGGCCTCAATCGTGCGCCGGCCCTTGGCCGTGAGCTCGACGATGCCGGCCCGGCCGTCGGTGGGATCGGCCGAGCGGCGCACATAGCCCTCCTTCGTGAGGTCGCGCACCTCCCGACTGATGAGCGGCGCCTCGAGGTCGGTACGCCGGGCCAGCACCGACAGCCGCACTGGTCCCGTGGCGTGCAGCGACGACAGGATGGCGATCGCCGGCCGCGACAGGTGGATGCCGGAGCGGTCGGCGCGGATGCGGGCCGCCTCCCGCCCGTAGCCGACCCGCGTGATGCGGATGATGGCCTGCTCGATGCGGCGCAGGTCGCCGGCCCGCGCCATCAGGCCGGCCGCAGGGTGTTCAGCTCGGACACGTTGTCCAGCAGGATGCGCTGCCGGGTGTCGTCGTCGAACGGCTTCAACTCCACCAGATAGTCGAGGGGATGGGGAAGGGCCTCGATGTGGGGCCAGTCGGACCCGAACACGACGCGGTCGGCCCCCATGTGCTCGACCACCTCCACCACGTCGTCCTCCCAGAACGGGTTGATCCAGATGTGGCGCCGGAACACCTCGACGGGGTCCTCCTTGAAGAACCCGGGCATCTTGCGAGCCGTGGAGCGCAGCTTGCGGAACAGGTCGCCCAGGAAGTCGGCCCCGTTCT
>DASXAI010000302.1:0-1970 GCA_036406775.1 Acidimicrobiales bacterium | reverse complement strand
GCTTCGTTCCGTCGTTCGTCGGGAAGGCGACGGAGTCGTTCTCGGGGTCGAAGACATGGTTAACCGGGAAGATTTCGGGTCGACCGTCGACGACCACCCCGAGCCGGCCGAGCACCGTCCCTGCCAAGCGCTCGCGACATTCCTCGACCGGGATGTCGACGTGCCAGGTGCGTACTGCCATCGCTACCTCCGATCCCCGCTGCCGGTGAGAACAGCCAGTGACCGCGTGGCGACGTCCGGAAGGATTCGGTCGACGTCGGCCGGACGGCACAGCCCGTGCCCGGACGAGATCGTCGCAGCCGTCCCGGCGGCCACGCCAACGCGTGCCGCTTCAACGAGGTCGTCGCCGCGTTCGAGGGCCCGGACGAGTCCGCCGACGAGGCTGTCACCGGCACCGATGGCACTCAGCGCCCGCACGGCGGGCGGCGAGATCCGGACCGCCGGCTCGTCGGCTCTGACGAGAAGCGCGCCCTTGGCCGCGAGCGACACCAGCACCGCGTGGTTGGGACCGGCTGCGAGCAGCTCGCGGCCGGCGTCGGCGATCTCCTCGTCGGTGGTCAGCTCGTGTCCGACGTGGATGCGCAGTTCGTTGACGCTCGGCTTGAGGAGGTAGGCGCCGCCCCGCGCTGCGTCACCCAGGGCGGGACCCGTGGTGTCGACGATCACGCGCGCGCCTCGTTGTTTCGCAACCCAGGCCATCGCCGCGAGTTGGATCGGCTCGACACCATCGGGCAGCGAACCACTGAGGACCACAGTCGATCCGGCCGTGAGGCCGTCCAGCATCGCCTCGACGCATCGCTCCCGTTCGGCCGCGGACAAGGCCGGCCCCGGCAGGACGAAGCGGTATTGCCGCCCCGTCGTGAGCTCGGTGACGGCGAAGTCCTCACGAGTGATTCCTGTCGCTGCTACCGGCCGGACGGGCACGCCTTCGCCTCGCAGCAGCTCACACAGCAACGCGCCAGTGGTTCCGCCCCAGGGGAAGACAGCGGTGGCCACGCCGCCGAGCCGATGCACGGCCCGGGCCACATTGACACCACCGCCCCCCGGGCTCATCTCGGCGCCGGTGCAGTGAAGCTTGCGCTCGGGCTCGATGTGCGGCACCGAAGTGCACACGTCGAGAGCCGGGCTGAGGGTCACGGTGACGATGGTCATCGGCTCGATCCTCACGCTCGACCGAGCCGCCCCGACCGGGCCGCTTCCAGCAGCAGCTGCTGTTCGGCTCCGGCGAGGACGCGCCGGGTGCGGTCGGCGGCATCGGGGTCGACCGACACCGAGGTGATGCCGAAACGCACCAGGTGGGCGGCGAACGAAGGCCTGTTCGACGGTGCCTGGCCGCACAGCGACGACGTCATCCCCAGGCGGGCGGCGCCCTCGACGATGGCGCGAATGGCCGCCAGCACCGCGTCGTCCTCTTCGTCGAACAGCTCCCGGCACACCTCCGAGTCGCGGTCGACGCCCAGCATGAGCTGGGTGAGGTCGTTCGAGCCGATCGAGACGCCGTCGATGCCGAGGTCGGCGTAGTCGTCGAGGCGATACACCACGGACGGCACTTCGGCCATGACCCAGCGCAGGAGGCCACGCTGGCGACCCAGCGGGCTGGCGTCGACGAGGTCGAGGCACGCCTCGAGCTCCCAGCGAGTCCGCACGAAGGGGATCATCAGGTGCAGGTTGGGCGTCTCCTCGCGGACCCTGGCCAGCAGCTCCAGTTCGAGGGCGAACAGATCGGGCTCGCGGACGTAGCGGTAGCAGCCGCGGTAGCCGATCATCGGATTTCGCTCTTCGGGTTCATAGCGGTCGCCGCCCTCGAGGCCCCGGAACTCGTTCGTACGGAAGTCGATCGTCCGGTAGACGACGGGGCGCGGCGCGAACGCTCTGCTGATCGTGCCCAGCGACGCCGCCATGGCGTCGAGGAAGGCCTGGCGGCCGCCCGACGCCAGCACCTGACGGGGATGGCGACCTTGCAGCGCCTC
>DASXAI010000301.1:0-7310 GCA_036406775.1 Acidimicrobiales bacterium | reverse complement strand
GAGGCGGGCCGCACGTCGATGACGGCCGTCCGCGCCGCCAGCGTGGCGCCGAGTGAGGCGCGCCGCAGCCGGGCGGCGGCACCTTCGACGGAGCACACGCCCGGTGCGGTCACGCGGAGGCGTTCCCGTCGGCCACCGTCGAGGCGCCGCAGGGCGGTGAGCTCACCGGCCGCTCCGACGTCGATCTGGACGAGACCGAGCGCTTGCGCCGCGCCGAGGTGAGCGGCGAGGTAGGCAGGGACCGATCCGCTGCCGCGGTCGAGCGACGCGTCGCCGCACCAGACGACATCGCAACCGGCCAGGTGCGGCGCGAGGCCGGCCGCCACCGCCTCGCTCGGCGCGCCGGGCGGCAGGTCGACACGGATCGCCTCGGTGGCGCCGGCGGCGAGCGCCTCGCGCAGCACGTCGTCGGCGGTCGCCGGGCCGGCCGTGACGGCGACGACGTCGTGACCCCACGCCTCACCCGTACGCAACGCCCACTCCAGCGCGGCCTGGTCGGCGTCGGACACACCGGCTGAGCGGGCGTCGACGCGCACCGCGCCCGTGAACGGGTCGATCTCCGGCCGGTGGTCGACCCACTTGAGGCAGGCGGCGATCACGACCGGCGGAACACGACGCCGTACCCGCCTTCCGGATACGTCCACGTGATGGCGCCCTCGACGTTGCAGACGAGGTAGCACGAGCCGCACTCGAAGCACTGCTCGTAGTTGAAGAGGATGCCACCGTCGGCCGTCGGCACGAACAGGTTGGCGGGGCATGCGACGACGCAGGCCTTCGTGGTGCAGCCGCGGCAGGCGTCACCGTCGACGGTGATGTGGGCGGTGGGCGCGACTCGGAACTCAACCGTCGCCATGCGGTCCTCGAAGCTGACGTCCGGCCAGTCGGGCGCGGCCGTCATCCGAAGCCCCGAGCGGCCGTCCAGGCGTCCTTGGCCAGGTCGCGCAGGCGCACGCCGGCCCGCTTCGCCTCCTGGCGCACGATGCGGCGCAGCCCGGGCTTGGGCGTGGGGTTGTCGACGCGGAACATGCGCTCGGCGACGTTGCACACGAAGCCCGGGTACTGCCGCTGCACGCGGTCCGACAACACGAGGTGCGGGACGTCGCGCAAGCGCCGGTGGTCCTCGAGCACGAACGACCGCTCCAACGCGGTGCGGTAGCCGCGGAGGCCGGCGGCCGACGTGTCACCGGCGGCGAGGGCGGCCGCCGCCGTGGCGCCGGCGGCCAGGCCCGAACCGATTGCGAAGTTCACGCCCTCCAACCAGATGCCGGCGGCCAGGCACAGCGCGGCGGCGTCGCCCGCGACCAGGAGGCCGTCGCCGGTGAGCGTCGGGATCATGCGATACCCGCCCTCCGGGATCACATGGGCCGAGAACTCCTTCAGCTCGGCGCCGTCGACCAACGGGGCGATGGCCGGGTGAGCCTTGAGCCCGCCGATGATCTCTTCGGGCCGGCGGGTCTGGGCCGCCAGCGCGGGCAGCTTCAGGACCACGCCCACCGACAGCGTCTCGAGGTTCGTGTACACGAAGGCTCCGCCGGGCACGCCCGACGTACCCCCGAGGATCTCGATGTCGACGCCGTCGCGATCCCGAACCCCGAACCGCTCGTCGATGACCTCCTTGGGCAGGGCCAGGGTCTCCTTCACGCCGACGGTGAAGTCGTTCTGGTCGGATGGCCCGTAGAGCCCGGCCTCCTTGGCCACGAACGAGTTGACGCCATCGCACGCGATCACCACCCGAGCCGTGAGCTCACCGCCCGGGCGGTCGGTGCGCACACCGACGACCCGGTCCCCCTCGCGCAGCAGGCCCACCACCGTGGTCGAGCAGAGCAGTTCGGCCCCCACGGCTTGCGCCTTCGCCGCGAGCCACGCGTCGAAGTCGGGGCGGTAGGCGGTGGCGCCGTTGTACGGCGGCCGGCTCCACGCATCCGTACGGAAGTCGACGGTGAGCGCCTGCGTCTCGCTGAGGAGCATGGTGGAACGGCGCGTCACCCAGCGCTGGACCGGAGCTTCCTCCCACCAGCCGGGCAGCACACCGTCGAGCACTCGCGGGTACACGACGCCGCCGTACATGTTCTTGGCCCCCGGGAAGGGTCCGCGCTCGAGGAGGAGCACGGAACGACCGGCGCGCGCCAGCGCGAGGGCGGCCGCCGAGCCGGCCGGCCCGGCCCCGACGACGACGGCGTCGACGTCAGGCATCGGCGTGCACCTGCACCCGGGCCGCCAGCGCGTCGAGGACGGCGTTGGCGTCGGCGACGACGGCGAGGTCGGCGAGCTGCATCATCGGGCAGTAGGGGTCGGTGTTGACGCTCACGATGTGGTGGGGCTGGCCGAGCCCGCTCGTGTGCTGCACGGCGCCGCTGATCCCGAAGGCGAGGTACAGGTCCGGGTCCACCACCACGCCGGTGGTGCCGATCTGACGCTCGTGACCGACCCACCCCCGGTCGGTGATGACCCGCGTGGCGCCCATCGACGCACCGAGCGCGGCGGCGAGCTGCTCGAGCTGGGCGAAACGTTCGGCCGAGTCGAGCCCAGCACCGCCGGCCAGGATGCGGCGCGCCTCGGCCAGGTCCATCGTGGTGACGTCGGGCGGCAGCACCTCGAGGACCTCGGCGTCGCGGGTGGACGAGGGTGGCGTGGCGAGCGTGATCGATCCCGGCTTGGGCGCCGTCGCCCCGGCCGGCGTCAGGACGCCCCGCACGCCGGGCTGCAGCGTGGCCACGAACGAGCCGTCGGCATGGACGTCCTCGAGGACGAGTCCACCCTGGCGGGCCAGCTCGGCGCCGTCGCTTCGCACCCGCACCGCGCCCGCGAGCAGCGGGCGGCCGAGCTCGTGGGCGAGACGCGGGGCCAGATCGCGTCCGTCGGGCGACGCCGGCAGCACGAGCACGGAGGCCTCGGCCACCAAGGGCCCGACGGCCGCGGCCCACGCCGCCGGCGCGAACGAGGCCAACTCGAGGGCCCACAGTGGCTCCGTCGCGATGCCAGCCAGCTCGACGGTGGCCCGAGCGGCGCCGCTCCCGACGAGCAGGGCCCGGCCGCCACACTCGGCCACGCACTCGGCTCCACCGGCGACGAGTCCGCCGTCGCGGGTGGGTACGACGGCGAGCATGGTCACAGCGCCGCTCCCGCGTGCTCACCTTCGACGACGGCGGCGTGCGCTCGGCGCGGCGCCACGCAGTCGCCGACCCGCGTCACCCGCCGACCCGCCGCCACGAGGTCGTGGTACAGCCACTCGACCGGCTGAGCCGGCACCGCCAGCACGACCCAGTCGGGCGTGCGGGTCTCCTCGACGCCGGTGGGATGGTGCAGCAACCGCAGCACGCGCCCCTCCATCCCCATGGGCACGAGGTCGGTCGATTGCACGATGCCCTTGGCCGATGCCCGCATCCACCAGCCCTCCATGTCGAGGGTGACGCCGAGGTCCTGCCCGACCACCATGCCGTTGGTGACGATCTCGACGCGGGCGCCGCGGTCGGCGAGCAGTTCGGCCACCGAGGTGGCGTGATGGAAGCCGATCTCGTCGATCACGACGACGTCGCCGAACGGTTCGGCTGAACCGTCGAGCACGTGCCGCACGTCGACGACGTTCGGCTGGTCGGCCGGCACCCACCACGGCCGGGCCGGTTCGGCGCCCGTGGCCACGATCACGTCGTCGGGCTGGCGCTCGTCGACGAGCCCGGGCCACACACCCACGCCGTACTCGATGGTGACGCCGAGCCGGCGGCACTCGGTGAGCTGGTTCCGCACGAGGTCGCCGAGCTCGGCCCGGTTGGGGACCGTGGCGGCCAGCCGCACCTGACCGCCGGCGACGGTGTCGCGCTCGTAGACGACGACGCGGTGGCCCCTGCGCGCGGCGGCGATGGCGGCCTGCAAGCCCGCCGGACCGGCGCCCACCACCATCACGTCTTTCGATCGGTGGACGCGCGCCGGTGTGGGGCCGACGGTGGCCTCGTTGCCGGTGCGCGGGTTCTCGATGCAGCCCAGCCACCGGTTGAGGCCCATGCGCCCGACGCACTCCTGGTTGCACGACAGGCACAGGCGGATCTGCTCTGTGGCGCCGGCGCGGGCCTTGGCCGCGAAGTCGGCGTCGGCGATCTGGCCCCGCACCACGCCCACGAGATCGCAGTGGCCCTCGGCCAACGCCCGCTCGGCCTGGAGGGGATCCTTGAACCGACCCACGCCGACCACGGGGAGGTCGACGGCCTTGCGGATCGCCGACGGGATGAACAGGGCGTAGCCGGGCGGGACGTGCATCGACGCCTCGATCATGAACAGGCTGGCGGTCGCCACGCCGATCGACGTGTTGATGTAGTCGACGTGGCCGGTGGCCTCCACCATCTCGGCGACGCGGACCGCCTCTTCGATCGTGGTGCCGCCCTCGATGAGCTCGTCGCCGCAGAGCCGCACACCGAGGGCGAGGTCGGGCCCGATGGCGCCGCGGACGGCGGCCACCAGATCGAGAAGGAGGCGGGCCCGGTTCTCGAGCGAACCGCCGTAGCCGTCGTGGCGCCGGTTGGTGGCGGGCGACAGGAAGCCGCGCACGATCGACGAGTGCGAGCACTGCAACTCGATGCCGTCGAAGCCGCCCTCGGCGCAGTGCTCGGCCACCAGGGCGTAGCCCGCCACGATCTCGGCGATCTCGTGCTCGTCGACGGGCTTGGGCACCTCACGGAACAGCGGATCGGCCACGGGCGACGGGGCCCAGACGGCGCGACGTGTGTACATCGACGACGCCTGGCCGCCGTTGTGGTTGATCTGAGCGAAGATCGGCGTGCGGTGGCGGTGGACGGCATCCGTGATCCGGCGGTAGCCCGGGATGACGTCGCGATGGAAGCCGTGGATGAGCTTCTCGTACGGCCAGTCGGTGGGGTGGGTGGAGTGCTCCTCGGTGACGATCAGCCCGGCCCCGCCCGCCGCCCGGGCCTCGTAATAGGCCGCGTGCTGCTCACTGGGACGGCCGTCGACGGCGTAGTTCGTGAGGTGGGCGCTGAACACGATGCGGTTGCGCACCGTCACCGGACCGAGCCGGATCGGCGACCACAGGAAGCGCTCGGCCACGGCCGTTCAAAGTCCGGGTCGATGTGACGGAAATGCACGCCTACAGTGCAAAACCGTCACGTCGATGTCGTGGTAGCTCACGGCGCGCTCCTCGGTGAGATGTCGGAGACGGCCACACGGCACGCGAGCTCGGTCACGCGGTCGACACCTTGGCGCAGCTCCTCGTCGGAGATGCGCACGGGCGCCTCGCCGTACAGCACGTCCGACACCGTCAGCACGGTCAGGGCGGACACGCCGCGCAAGGCAGCGATGGTGAAGAGCACCGACGATTCCATCTCGATGCCGAGGTGGCCCCGCGCCGCCCACCGGCGCGGCTGGTCGGGGTCGGGGTCGTAGAAGACGTCGCTCGACACGATGGCGCCCACGTGCACCTGCTCGCCCCGCTCGAGGGCCCAGCGGGCGGCCAGCGCGACCAGGCGCCAATCGGCTACGGGGGCGTGGGGCTCCCCGCCGGTGTAAGTGAGCGCAGTGTGGTCGGCGGGCGTGGCTGCCATCGCCACCACGACGTCGGCCATCGCCATGTCGGGCTGGAGGGCGCCGCACGTGCCGACCCGGATCAGACGGGTCGCACCGAGCTGGATCAGCTCCTCGTACGCGATGGCGGCGCTCGGGCAGCCCATGCCGCTCGCCTGGACCGAGATCGGCCGGCCCTCGAAGGTTCCGGTGAAGCCGAGCATCCCGCGCTCCTCGTTCACCTGGCGGGCCGTGTCGAAGAACGTCCGGGCGATGTATTCGGCCCGGCGCGGGTCGCCGGGGCACAGCACGGCCGGCGCGTAGTCGCCCGGGTTGGCGCGCAGGTGGATCGGCATGGCCCCGGACTGTACGCGTCTACGGGAGATAGCCCTGCGTGTCGATCACGATGTGGGTCTTGTTGACACCGCCGAGCACCTTGATCTTGCCGTCCGGCCCGACCGGCGCGATGACGGCGTTGGCGACGGTCTGGCCCGTGACCGACCAGTTGACGCTCGAGTTGCCCGGCCACATGATGTTGGCCGCGAACACGGCGACGAACCCGGCCGCCTCCGTCTCGGTGACGGTGAGATTGAGCACCGCGGCGCGAGCACCAGCCGGGACGCCGACGTTGATGACGCGCTCTTCGTTGGCGGCGAGCTTGCCGGCGCCCGTGCGGCTGTCGTAGCGGGGTACGCCGGTGAGGGCGACGAACGACTGAGGCGGCGGGATGTACCCGATGCGCATCCCGCCCACGACCTGCGATTCGTCGACCGTGTTCACGAACAAGGCGTACGTGTAGTTCCCATCGATCGTCTGGTCGAGGCCGAACGTGAAGGACTGGAGGGTGGTGCCGGCGGCCAGCGACGCGAGCGCGGAGACGGCCTCGTACGGCCCGCTGAACAGCTTGCGCAACACAGACGCGGTCATGCCGGATGACGTCGGCGGCGACAGGTAGTACAGCGTCACCTGCTTCAACACCGCGCCCACCGGCACGTTGATGGAGGCCACCAAGGCGCCGCCGGTCGTCAACTCGGCGCCGAGGTTGGTCACGCCACGCTGCCACGCGTTGTCGAAGTCGCGTGGAGTGAAGGCCACGGCGTCGACCATCTGGTAGGCGAGCCCGGCCACCAGCGGCTCGTTGGCGGCGGGATCGAGGTCGGCTTCGTACGGGACAGGACGCGCCGCGGCCGGGCCGGCCGCCACGCCGATGCCCAGGGCGGCGGCGCCCGCGGCGGCTCCGGCACCGGCGAGCAAGCTGCGGCGGCTGACGTGCTGATCCATGGTGCGCCTTCTCCCAACGCCGAGGTGACGGAAATCGACGATAGTTGTCGCTTTCCGTCACTTCGGGGAGTGGGCTAGGCCAACACGCCTTGGACGTCGATGACCACGTGGGTGGGATTGACGCCGCCGCGGATCTTGATCTTGCCGGTGGCGTCGACGGCGGTGATGACGCCGTTGGCGATGTTCTGGTCCGACGCCGACCAGTTGATGCTCGAGTTGCCGGGATAGGTGACATCGGCTGGGAACACCGCGACGAAGCCGGCGACCTCGGTCTCGGTGACAGTGAGATTGATCACGGCGGCCCGGACCGAGCCCCGGACGCCGAGATCGACGATGCGTTCCTCGTCGGGCTGCAGCTTGCCGCCGGCGCTCCGGGTGTCGAGCACGCGGGTGATGGGCGACACGGCGTTGAACGCCGCCGGTGGCGGCTCGTAGCCCGCCAGCACCGCACAGATCACCTGGTTGGTTCCGTTGGTCTCGATTTCTGATTAGTTTGTTGTAGTGAAATAGTTTCGGTATTC
>DASXAI010000300.1:0-16852 GCA_036406775.1 Acidimicrobiales bacterium | reverse complement strand
GGGAGCTCGTCATGATCACCGAGCCGCAGGCGCGCCAGCATGTAGCGCAGGCTCTCGACGACGGGGGCTCCCGCCACGTGTACCGGCTGGCCGGCATCGTCGAGCAACGAGAGGCGTCCGTCGGGCCCGGCGATGCCTTCGAGACCGACATCGGAAGAGCCGGAGCGCGCCACGCCGGGTGTGGCTGTCCGGCGGCCCTCAGGCGATCGGCTCGTGCCCGGCCCGGTACGCCGCGGGTTGGTCGTCATCTCTTCACGCCTCGTGCTCAATTCGGCCATCCGGACGAACCGGAGGCACGGCCAACATGGCGGGCCGTGGCGGCCCGGTTGCGCGCGGCGGGCGTCGGAGCGGACGAGGCGGCGGCCGGCTTACGTACGGCCGCCGGCTTCAGCGGCTTGACTTGGGCGTTTCGCGTCGGCGTCGGCACGGGCGGCTGGGCCGCCGGTTTCGGAGCCTTGACCTTCGGCTGCTTGGCGGTCTTGGCCGGCTTGACCTTGGCGGGCCGCCGTCCGGACGCGTCGGGCACGATGGCGAGGAGCCGCATGCCGAGGCGATTCTTCACATCGTCCGCCGTCTGGAGGTTGTGGTTCATCATGGTGGCGAGGACGACGGCGCCCAGGCTGATGAGGATGCCGACCGCCAGGAACGTGCCGAACCCGAAGATCATGGACTTCAGCCGGGCCTGCGGTGCGACGGGCTGCTGCGGGGCGTCGACGAGGCGCAGCCGCTGACCCATGTCGGCCTTGGTCTGCTCGGTCGAGAGCTCGGCGTCCTGGCGCTTGCCGAGGGTGGCGTTGTAGGTGCCCTGGGCCTGCGTGAGGGCAGTGGTGAGCCGGGTGAGCTCGGCCTGTTCGTCCTCTGGGCGCACGCCGATGGCCGGCGCGGGATGGCCCGCGACGTAGTCGTCGACAGCCTTCTGGGCGTTGGCGACGTTGGTCTGGTACGTCGTCAAGAGATTGTCGAAGAACGTGACCGCGGCGGTGCTCTGGCTCGAGGCCGAGTCGATGATCGACTGGGTGAACGCGTCGATGGTGCCCTGCGCCAGGCGTTGGGCGACGGCCGGATCCTGGTTGACGGCGATGACCCGGACCAGGTTGGCGCCGTTGGTGGTGGACGTGAGGGAGGAGCGGATCCAGCCGGGCGTGATCGTGCCATTGGCCAAGGCACCGTCGATGCCGGCCCGCTTGGCGATCTCCGTGATGAACTGGTCCGTCTGCAGGGTGGCGTTGATGCGCTTGCTCGTCGCGGTGGCGGGCGTGTCGAAGCCGTTGGTCTGGCTGTTGTCGCCGCTCAAGTTCGACAGGATGGTGGAGTTCTCCACGTTGAAGGTGCCGCTGGACTCATAGGTCTTCTTCGTGCCCGATACGGAGACGAATCCGATGGCGGCCAACACCACGACCGGGACGAGGTACAGCCACCAGCGGCGGAAGAAGCTCTCGAGTATCCGCAGCAATAGGGAGCGGGACACGCCGGTACCTCTCGGTCCAGGAGGGATGGAGACCACCGAGCGCGGCGCGAACGGTGGCGGTGGGCGAGAGGGGTCGCCCTTGACCCTGCTCGCACGCAACTCAGCGTAATGAACGGTCTGAGGAGCGTGTACGGGCCGTCTGGACCATTTGCGCGCCGCCGGGGCGGCCTGGTACGCGGCTCCGCGGCGCGCCGGTCGCCTCACGCACAGTGTTGATGGGTGGCCCCGGCGCCGTCACCGAGCGAGCGACGGCCGGCATTGTTACGATCCCGCGTCACGGGCGGCCCCGGGGTGCGGAGGTCGATGGATGCGACGGATACGGATCGCGGCAGTGCTCGCGCTGTGCGTACCTTCGATCGTGGCGTTGGCGCCGCCCGTCAGCGCCGACAGCGCGGCGGTGGCCCCCCAACGGGTGCTCGACACGCGGGCGGGCATCGGCACCACGGCGCACGCCTTGGCGCCCGGTGAGACGTTGGCGCTCGCCGTGGCCGCCGCCAAACAGGCGGGGGCGACGTCGGTGGCGCTGAACCTCACGGTCACCGATGCGGGTGGTGCCGGCTTCCTCACGGCGTGGCCCTGCGGGCAGCCGATGCCGGCGACGTCGGTCCTCAACTTCGTCCCGGGCCAGACCGTCGCCAACTTCGTGACCGTCGGCCTCGGCGCCGCCGGTGTCTGTCTCGCCGCCTCGGCACCCGTCCAGGTGGTCGGCGACCTCATGGGCTGGTTCACCGGCAGCGACGACTTCGCCGGCTCCTCGCCGAGCCGGCTGCTGGACACCCGGGTCACGAGGGATCCGCTCGAGGCGGGCGTCGAGGGGCGGCTGCCGCTGGCGGCCGGAGCCGGCTATCCGGGCGGCTCGGGAGGCGTGGCCCTCAACGTCACGGTCGTCTCTCCGACGGCCGACGGGTACGTCACCGTCTATCCGTGTGGCCCTCGCCCCCTGGCCTCGACCGTGAACTTCCGCGCTGGCGAAATCGTCCCGAACTTCACGATCGTCCCGTACTCGGGCGGAGAGGTCTGCCTCTACTCCCTGGTGCGCACGGACGTGGTGGTCGACAGCTTCGGCTGGGGTGGTCACGGCAGCGGCTTGACGCTCGAGTCGCCGTCGCGGCTGCTCGACACGCGCAACGGCACCGGCTCGACGAGCGGCGCCGCCAGCCCGACGAACACCATCACGCTACGGGTCGCGGGCCGAGGGGGCGTGCCCAACGACGCCACCGCGGCGCTGGTCACGATCACTGCTACTGGCGGCACGGCGGACGGCTTCGTGACGGCCTGGCCCTGTGACCAACCCCGGCCCGTGGCGTCGGTCCTCAACCTCCGGCCCGGACTGCTGCGATCGAACGCCGCCCTGCTCCATCTGGCGCAGGCCGACGGGTCGGTGTGCCTCTACGCCTGGACGGTGAACGGCTCCGCCGTGCATCTCGTCGTGGATGCCGTCGGCTGGGTCCCGGGGTCGGTGTCACGTCAGCCGCCCCCGCCCGAGCCGTCGCCCCCGCCGCCGCCTCCACCCGGCGGCTCGGGCTACTTCAGCACGCTGCCGCCCGGCTCGGCGCTGCCGGGCGACGCCGAGTGCGCGGCCCGAGTGCGCCCCGCCGCCGAGGTCCGTCAGGCCAACATCCCGTACAACCAGACCAAGGGTCACGGTCCCCCGTCGAATCCTCCCGCTGCCCTTTACGCCCGGGTGACGGGCAACTTCACGGGCACGACCGACGAGATCCTGCAGTGGGCGGCCTGCAAGTGGGGGATCGACGAGGACATCGTGCGGGCCCAGGCGGCCAAGGAGTCGTGGTGGGACCAACGTACGCTCGGCGACAACGGCGAGTCCTTCGGCCTCCTGCAGGATCGCAAGCCGTACATGGAGTGGGCCTTCAACAACGGCGTGGGTGACGCCCAGTCGTCCACGGCCTACAACGTCGACGTCGCGTTCGCCGCTCGGCGCAACTGCTTCGAGGGGAACGAGACCTGGCTCAACACCGTCGACCGGGGCCGTGACTATGCCGCCGGTGATCTCTGGGGCTGTGTCGGCATGTGGTTCTCCGGGCGCTGGTACACCCAACCAGCGGTCGACTACATCGCCGCCGTTCAGGACTGGTTGAACCAGCGGATCTGGCAGACGCCCGACTTCCTCGGCTACGGCTGACCTACGCTGGCCCGTGATGGGCGGGTGGCGTTGGGTGCGGGTGCTCCCCGGTGGGTTGGCGCTGGTGCTGCTGGCGGCCTGTGCGAGTGGAGGCGGTGCCCTGCTCACCCCGAGTTCGGTGGCGCCGACCACGGCGTCGACCGCGCCGACGCCGACATCGGCGGGCGCGCCGACATCGGCCGGCGCGCCGACATCGGCCGCTCCGCGTCCGGCTCACTTCAACACGCTTCCTGTCGGCGCCGCCCTCCCAAGCGAGGAGCAGTGCGCCCAGTGGGTCCGCAAGACGCCCGAGACCCGGCCCATGAACACGCCGTACAACGAGACGCGCGGCTTCGGCTCTCCCGCCGATCCGCCGATGCCGTTGTACAAGCGCGTCACTGGCAACTTCACGGGCACGACCGATGAGATTCTCCAATGGGGAGCCTGCAAGTGGGGGATCGACGAGGACATCGTGCGAGCCCAGGCGGCGAAAGAGTCCTGGTGGACACAGACGAACGTCGGCGACAACGGCGAGTCCTTCGGCATCTTGCAGGCGCGCCAGCCGTACATGGAGTGGGCCTTCAACAACGGTGTCGGTGACGCCCGCTCGTCCACGGCGTTCAACGTCGACGCCTCGCTCGCCGCTCGGCGCAACTGCTTCGAGGGGAACGAGACCTGGCTGAATACGCCCGACAGGGGTCGTGATTACGCCGCCGGCGACATCTGGGGGTGCGTCGGCATGTGGTTCTCAGGTCGTTGGTACACCCAACCAGCGGTCGACTACATCGCGGCCGTGCAGGACTACCTGAAGAACGAGGTGTGGCTGACGAACGACTTCCTGAAGTACTCGGGGTAGGTCGCTGGCTACGTCGATCGGTAGCCGTTCGGGTGGCTGGAGTGCCACCGCCACGCCGACGCCACGATCTCGTCGAGCCCGTACCGGGGCTTCCAGCCGAGCCGCTCCGCCGCCAGGCGGTTGTCGGCCCACACCTCGCTCGGGTCGCCGGGCCGGCGGCCGACGTACTCGGCCGGCACCGGCCGCCCGATCTCCCGTTCGGCCGCCTCGATCACCTGCTTCACGGACGAACCGGTGCCGGTACCGAGGTTGACTGCCGCGGACGCCCCGCCCGCTTCCAGCTGCTCGAGGGCGAGCACGTGGGCGTCGGCCAGGTCCTCGACGTGGATGTAGTCGCGGATCGCGGTGCCGTCGGGCGTCGGGAAATCGGTGCCGAACACCTGCACCGGCGGACGCAGGCCGAGCGCGGCCTTCATCACGAGCGGCACGAGGTTGAGCGTGACGCTGAAGTCCTCGCCGATCACGGCGTCGGCGGAGGCGCCCGACGCGTTGAAGTAGCGCAGGCTCATCCAGCGCAGACCGGTGACCTCGCCGTACCACCGCAGCATCTGCTCGGACATGAGCTTGCTCTGCCCGTAGGGGCTCTCGGGCTGCAACGGCGCCGCCTCGCTCACGGGCAGCTCGGCCGGCGTGCCGTACACCGAGCACGAGCCCGAGAACACGAAACGCCGGACAGCGGAGCCCTCGAGCGCTTCGAGCAGCCGCGCTGTACCCACCACGTTGTTGCGGAAGTACTTGGCCGGCTTCTGCATCGACTCGCCCGCGTTCTTGTAGCCGGCGAAGTGGATGATGCTGTCGACGCCGTGCTCGATCACGACCCGGGCCACGAGGTCGGTGTCGGCGATGTCACCGACCACGAGCGGAGCGCCGAGCAACGCGTCCTCGGAGCCCGTCTCCAGCGAGTCGAGCACCACGACGGGGCGATCCAGCGCCCGCAGCGCCCGCACCGTGTGGCAGCCGATGTAACCGGCGCCGCCGGTGACCAGGACCGTCATCGCGTGGCGTGCCGGGCCAGTTCGGGTGCCAGCTCGGTGAGGTACCAGACGGCGGTGCGGGCCAGACCCTCGCGGAGGCGGACCCTCGGCTCCCAACCCAGCACCTCGCGCGCCAGCGAGATGTCGGGGCGGCGCACCTTGGGGTCGTCGGCGGGCAGCGGCTCGTACACGATCGCCGAGCCCGACTGGATGGTGTCGATCACGGCGTGGGCCAGCTCGAGGATGGTGTGCTCCTCCGGGTTCCCGATGTTCATCGGCCCGATCCAGTCGGAGTCGAGGAGGCGCAGGATGCCGTCGACCTCGTCGTCGACGTACGTGAACGAGCGCGTCTGCAGCCCGTCGCCGTAGACCGTGATCGGCTCGCCGGCGATGGCCTGGGCCATGAAGTTGGGGATGGCCCGACCGTCTCCCGGGCGCAAGTGGGGCCCATAGGTGTTGAAGATACGGACGATCCGGACGTCGAGGCCATGAGCGCGGTGATACGCCATCGTCATGGCCTCGGCGAAGCGCTTGGCCTCGTCGTAGACGCTGCGCAGGCCCACCGGGTTGACGTTGCCCCAGTACGACTCGGGTTGCGGATGCACGAGCGGATCGCCGTAGACCTCGCTGGTGGACGCCAGCAGGAAGCGGGCGTGCTTGGACCGGGCCAACCCGAGCAGGTTGTGGGTGCCGAGCCCGCCGACCTTGAGCGTGGCGATGGGATGGTCGAGGTAGTCACGGGGGCTGGCCGGGCTGGCGAAGTGGAGCACGGCGTCGACGTCGCCGGCGACGTGGACGTAGTCGGAGACGTTGTGGTGCTGGAACGTGAAGGCCCGATGGGCGAAGAGGTCCTCGATGTTCGACAGCCGCCCGGTGACGAGGTTGTCGATGGCGACGACCTCCCAGCCCCGTTCCAGCAGGCGTCGACAGAGGTGCGAGCCGATGAAGCCGGCGCCGCCCGTCACGACGGCGCGGCCGCTCACCGCCCGATCCCGACGTAGTCGAAGCCGAGGCGGCGCACCTCGTTGCGGTCGAGCAGGTTGCGGGCGTCGACGATGGCGGAGCCGGTCATGGCGTGGGCGACCTTGGCCAGGTCGAGCCACCGGAACTCGTCCCAGTCGGTGAGCACGGCCAGCACCCGGGCGCCCTCGCACGCCCCGTACGGATCGCGGGCGAAGCCGATGCCGGGCAACGGCTCGGTCACGGTGGGGTCGAAGGCGACGACCTCGGCCCCCTCCTCGATGAGGCGTTGGATCACCGCGATGGACGGCGAGTCGCGCCGGTCGTCGGTGCGACCCTTGAACGTGAGGCCCCAGACCGCCACCCGCGCGCCCTGCAGTTCGCCCGCGGCGGCTCGGATCTTGGCGACGACCCGCTCCTGCTGCTCCGTGTTCACTGCGATCACGCCGCGCAGCAGGCTGAAGTCGTAGCCGGCGTCCTCGGCGATGCGGACGAGGGCCTTGGTGTCCTTCGGGAAGCAGCTCCCGCCCCAGCCCGGGCCCGGCTTCAGGAATTCCTGGCCGATGCGCTTGTCGGAGCCGATGCCGACCACCACGTCGGCCACGTCGGCGCCGACGTGCTCGGCGACCGCCGCGATGGCGTTGATGAAGGAGAGCTTCGTCGCGAGGAAGGCGTTGGCGGCGTACTTGATGAGCTCGGCCGTGGCCGGATCCGTCACGATGAGCGGCGCCGGCACACCCAGGTACAGCGAGGCCACCCTGATGGCAGCGCTCTGGTCGTCGCTCCCCACCACGATGCGGTCGGGGTGCAGGAAGTCGTGGACGGCCGTCCCCTCGCGCAGGAACTCGGGGTTGGACACCACGGCGACGTCGGGCCGGCGCAGCACCCGCTCGACCACCTTGGTGGACCCGACAGGCACCGTGGACTTGTTGACCACGATGGCGCCTTCGATCAGCAGGTCGCGGATCTCGGCCGCCGCTGCTTCCAGATAGCTGAGATCGGCGGCGCCGTCGAGGCCTTCGGGCGTCGGCACGCACAGATAGACGAACTCGGCGTCGGCCACGGCCGAAGCTGCACCCAGCACGAAGCGCAACCGGCCCGAGCGGAGTCCGTCGGCGACGAGGTTCTCGAGGCCGGTCTCGACGATCGGGATCTCGCCCCGACTGAGGCGGTCCACCTTTTCGGGCACGATGTCGGCGCACACGACGTCGTGGCCGAGATGGGCGAAGCACGCCCCGGTGGTGAGGCCGACGTACCCGGTGCCGACCACGGCGATGCGACTCATGCCACTGAGTTCTACCCCAAGCGAAACCGCAGGTCGTTAGGTTGTTCGGCTTATTGCGCGCGCTGCGTGAGGGCCAGGCCGATGGCGTCGATCACACGGTCCTGGTCGACCTCGGTGAGATCGTGGAACAACGGCAGCACCAGCGACTGGGTCGCCAGCCGTTCCGTCACGGGAAGGGCCCGGTTGGCGAAGCGGGAGCAGTCGGGCTCGCGATGGGCCGCCCGCACGTTGGGCGCGGACGCGATGTCGTACTCGGCCAGCGACTGCATGAGCTCGTCGCGCCGGAGCGGGAACCAGTCGTCGAGCACGATCCAGAAGCGCTGATAGTTGGTCGTCCCGTAGCGCGGGTCGCCGACGCACCGCACGCCCGAGATGTCGGCGAAGGCGTCCTGGTAGCGCACGGCCAGCTCTCGGCGCCGCAGCACGAGCTCGTCGAGATCCTGCAGTTGCGCGAGGCCGAGCGCACCCTGGATGTCGGTCATCCGCCCGGTGAAGCCCGTCTCGACGTAGCCCTCGACGGGCAGGCCGAGATGGCGGCCGAGGCGGCCGAGGCGCAGGCTGACCCCGTGTTCACGCAGGCCCCGGAGGCGGTCGGCCCACTCCTCACTCGACGTCGTCACCATCCCGCCCTCGCCCGTGGTGATGAGCTGGAGCGGGTCGAAGGAGAAGGTGACGAAGTCGGAGTGGGCGCCGACCAGACGGTCGCCGTAGGTGGCTCCGAGCGCCGAGGACGCGTCCTCGATCACCGCCACCCCGCGCCGGCCGCACAGGGCGTGGATGGGATCGAGGTCGGCCGGCACGCCGTTCTGGTGGACGACGATGACGGCCCGGGTGCGCTCGGTGAGGGCGGCGCCGATGGTGGCGGCCGAGACGCAGCCGGTTTCGATGTCGACGTCGGCGAAGGCGGGCCGGGCGCCCACGTCGAGCACCGCGCTCGTGGTGCTGGCGTGGCAGAAGGCCGGCACGACGACGTCGTCACCGGGCCGCACGCCGAGCACGACGAGGGCGAGGTGCAGGGGGCTGGTGCCGTTGGCGAGGGCGATGGCGTGCTCGGCCCGCACCAGGTCGGCGAAGGCCTCCTCGAAGGCGGCGACAGCCGGACCCTCGGCCATCCAGCCCGTCCGCACGACGGCCGCCGCCGCCGCCACCGGCTCGTCGGCGATCGTGGGGCGGGTCAGCGGGATGGGCGGACCGCTCGGGTCGGGCGGCGGCTCCGGCGGGGGAGCGAAATCAGCGTCGGACTCCGGCAGGGTCATGACCATGACCGGCTCCAGACGATCCCGCCCGTCTCGTCCAGGAGATGCCACGGTGCCCGTCGAGCCCGCCTCGTTTTCACGCCTGTTGCTCGCTTTCGCTCGGATCAGCCCCCTACCGCGTGACACGCATGGAACTACGCGGACGGGCTCTCCACCCTGGGCCGCACGACTCATTCACGCGCCGCTGCGCCGTCCGCACCGTGCGTAACGAACGGCTGAACCCCGACTGAACATTCGGCCGACTCATCCGGCACCAGTCGGCCCAACGAGCGCCGCCAGCCGCCTGGACTCATCCGCTTTGTGTCGCTGTTCGGTGCGGAATCCGCCCCAACGGGCGCCAGAGGCGTGATTGGGGGCGCAGGTCGGCCTTTACCTCCGACGGAGTTGCGGGGGTCACACGTGGTTCAGTAGATTGTGCGGAGATTCACAAGCGGGATGCGACAGGGCGTTGGTGCCCGCATCATTTCCGGGAAGAGGCTCGTGAATCTGCCTGCTCGCCGACGCGATACAAAGAGGTCCCTGTGCAACTCGTCCCGAACCGCCGCCGCCTCCTGGCTCCCGGCATCGGCGACACGCTGGCGCGAGGCTTCGAGTGGGCGGCCACCATCGCCGTGTTCCTCGGCGTGGGCTATGTCCTCGACCGCGTGTTCGACACGACGCCGCTCTTCTTGGTTCTCTGCTTCGTCTTCGCCCTCGTCGGCCAGACCGTGCGCGCCTTCCTCCATTATGGCGACGAGATCGACAGGGAGAGCGCGGCCCGCCGCGCCCTGGCCCGCCCGCTGAACACCGTCGTAGAGGAATCGGAAACGGAGCCCGACGCATGACGTCCTATGTGACGCGGGTCGACGGCCCCGCCCCCGAGCGCGACGTCGCCCGAGACCTGGTGAAGAAGGGCCTGCTCGCGGCGCCGTTCATCGTCGCCGTGTGCTGGGCGATCTGGGGCACCGACGGCGCCCTCTCGGCGCTCTATGGCATCGCCATCGTGTGCGTCAACTTCCTGCTGGCCGCCGCCCTCATCACGCTGACGGCCCGCATCAACCTCGGCCTCATGATGGCGGCCGTGCTGTTCGGGTACCTGGCCCGTCTGGCGCTCATCTTCGCCGCCATCCTGCTCGTGCGCGACGCCTCGTGGGTGTCGCTCGTGGCGCTCGGCCTCACGATCATCGTCACGCATCTCGGGCTCCTCTTCTGGGAGCTCCGGTACGTCTCGATCAACCTGGCCTTTCCTGGTCTGAAGCCTGACGCTGTCTCCAAGTAAGGACCCCACGTGAACGTCTTCGCCCTCGAGTTCCCGGAGATCAGCCACATCCTGGTGTGGCCCGACATCCTCCCGTCGTTCAACAAGGTGGCGTTGATCGGCGTGGCCGCGGTGCTCGCCACCGTGATCATCTTCTTCATCGCCGGGCGCCGTGACCCCCTGAAGCCGCCCAAGGGCGTGCGGAACCTGGCCGAGTCGTCAGTCGACTTCATCGAGAGCGACATCGTGATGCAGACGATCGGCCGCGACGGACTCGGCTGGACACCGTTCCTCATCTCCATCTTCTTCTTCGTCTTCTTCTGCAACATCACCGAGATCCTGCCGACGGTCCAGATGCCGGCCACGGCCCGCATGGCCATCCCGATCAGCATGGCCTTGGTCGTCTGGATCGTCTACAACACCGTCGGCGTCAAGCACCAGGGCTTCTTCGGCTACTTGAAGAACTCGTGCTTCCCGCCTGGTGTGCCGAAGGCGCTCTACATCCTCGTCGCACCCATCGAGTTCGTCTCGACGTTCATCGTCCGGCCGTTCTCCCTCGCCATCCGACTCTTCGCCAACATGCTGGCTGGTCACCTGCTGCTCGTGACCTTCGCCATCCTCACCGACGCCCTGATCACCGCCAACACCGCCTTCCTCAAGGTGATCTTCGTCCTGCCGTTGTTCATGCTGATCTTCCTGACGGCGTTCGAGATCCTGGTCTCGGTGCTGCAGGCCTACATCTTCACGATCCTCACCGCCGTGTACATCGGCGGTGCCGCTCACCCCGAGCATTGACCACAGGAGACCCCAGACGTCATGTCAGCAGCCAACATCCTCGCCCAGCAGCTGAACGCCTCCGACCAGAAGAACGCCAACGCCGCCATCGGTGCCGGCTTCGCCTACGGCCTCGCCGCCATCGGTCCCGGCATCGGCATCGGCTACGTGGTCGGCAAGGCCATCGAGGCCATGGCCCGCCAGCCCGAGGCCGCCGGCGTCGTGCGCACCACCATGTTCCTCGGCATCGCCTTCACCGAAGCGCTGGCCCTCATCGGCTTCGTCGTCTTCATCCTCCTCAAGTTCGCCTGACCAGGACCACGTCTCAAAGGAGCGTGACGTGCCCGTCGTCGTAGTCCAGGTGGGGGCCGCTGGTGCCCAGTTGGTCGTCCCTCGTCAAGAGACGACCACCACGACCGCCGCCAGCACCAAGGAAGCACCCAACCCGATCCTTCCGGTCGGCAACGAGCTGTGGTGGGGCCTCGGGTCCTTCCTCGCGCTCGTCCTGCTGATGCGGGTCTGGCTGTTCCCGAAGCTCAAGAAGGGGATGGTCGCTCGCAACGCCAAGATCCAGGGCGACCTCGACGACGCCGAACGGATTCGTGAGGAAGCGGCCGAGGACGTGGCCGCCTACGAGGCGGCGCTGGCCCAAGCCAGGGGCGAGGCGGCGCGCATCCTCGAAGTCGCCCGGCACGACGTCGACGCCGATCGCACCGCCAAGCTGACGGCCGCCAACGCTCGCATCGGGGAGCAGCGCGCCGCTGCGGCCGCCGAGCTCGATGCCGCCCGTGCCGCCGCGCTGGGCCAGGCCGAGGAGATCGTCGTCGAGGTGGCCGCGGCCGCGGGTGAACGCGTCCTCGGCAAGCCGGTCGACCGGGCCGTGGCGCGGCCGATGGTCAGCGAAGTCGTGCGGGCGGAGGTGCCGGCATGAACCTCCTCGCCGCCATCGCCGTCTTCGCCCAGGAGGCCGAACCGAAGTTCGAGGCCGAGAACAAGTGGTTCCCGGAGGCGGCCGAGATCCTGTGGGGCACCATCGCCTTCGTCATCATCGTCGCCCTCCTGTGGAAGCTGGCCTGGCCGCCGATCTCCAAGGCCATGCGGGGGCGCACGCAGCGCATCGCCGACGAGCTCGAAGGGGCCGAGAAGGCCAGGTCCGACGCCGAGGCCGAGGTCACGCGGATCCGCCAGAACCTGGCCGACGTCGAGACGGAGCGGGCCCGCATCCTCGCCGACGCCAACCAGACGGCGGAGCGGCTCCGCGTCGACGGCGTGATCCGCAACGACGCCGAGGTCGCCGATCTCGAGGCTCGGGCCGTGTCCGACATCGGTGCCATGCGCACCCGCGCCACCAGCGAGCTGCAGCGCCAGGTCGCCACGTGGTCGGCCGACGCGACCGAGCGCATCGTCGTGGCGCAGCTCGACGACGAGACCCTCGAGCGCCTGGCCGAAGACGCCATCGCCAAGATCGGGGCGTCGCGATGACCGCCGACGACCCTCGCATCGACGCCTACGCCAAAGCCCTCTTCGAAGTGGCCAAGGCCGAGGGCAACCTCGACGAGGTCGAGGACGAGTTGTTCCGCTTCGCCCGATCCCTCGAAGGGTCCGACGAACTCCGCAACGCCCTCACCGACGAACTGATCCCGGCCGAGCGCCGCCAGGCGGTCGTGGAGGACCTCCTCGGGCACCGGGCCTCGAACACCACGACGGCGCTCGTCAGCTTCGTGGTGGGAGCCGGCCGCGGCAAGGATCTCCCCGCCATCATCGCCAAGCTGGTCGAGCGGGCCGCGGCCGAGAAGGAGAAGGCCGTCGCCGAAGTCCGCTCGGCGATCCCGCTCACGGCCGACCAGCAGGACCGCCTGGCCGCCGCCCTCGCCAACGCCACCGGCAAGCAGGTCGAGGTCAAGGTCGTCGTCGATCCGGCGGTCCTCGGCGGTCTCGTCGCCACCGTGGGCGACACCGTCATCGACGGCTCGGTCCGCACCCGCCTCGACCAGATCAAGTCCCTCCTCTAGTGACCCGAGCCGCAGATTCGCCGCCCATCTCGCCAGCGCTTTGCGCCGCTGGCTGCGCTGCTCGTCGTCGCAAGAGTGCAGGACTCTTGCTTCCTCCTCTCGCCTTGCCAGCGACGAAAATCGCAAGGCGATCTGAACACCGATCTACGGACTCGGGACACTAGGAGACCCCCTTCATGGCTGAGCTCACCATCTCGATCGCCGACATCACGGCGGCGCTCAAGAAGAACCTCGAGGGCTTCGAGCCGTCGCTCGAGGCCCGCACCGTCGGCCGCGTCACCGAGGTCGGCGACGGCATCGCCCGCGTGGCCGGGCTGCCCGAGTGCGGCGTGAACGAACTGCTCGAGTTCGAGGACGGCACCGCCGGGCTGGCCCTGAACCTCGACGAGGACTCCATCGGCGCCGTCGTGCTCGGCGAGGCCGAGGGCATCGAGGAGGGCCAGACCGTCAAGGCCACCGGCCGCATCCTCTCGGTGCCGGTGGGCGACGCCATGCTCGGCCGCGTGGTGAACTCGCTCGGCGAACCCGTCGACGGCCGCGGCCCCATCGCGGGGGCCACCCTGCGCCGGGTCGAGATCCAGGCCCCGTCGATCATGGGCCGCCAGCCGGTGCACGAGCCGATGCAGACCGGCATCAAGGCCATCGACGCCATGACGCCGATCGGCCGGGGCCAGCGCGAGCTGATCATCGGCGACCGCAAGACCGGCAAGACCACCGTGGCGATCGACACCATCCTGAACCAGAAGGGTCAGGACATGAAATGCATCTACGTCGCCATCGGCCAGAAGAACTCGACGGTGGCCCAGACGGTGGAGACGCTGCGCGAGTACGGCGCCCTCGACTACACGGTGGTCGTCACGGCGCCCGCGTCCGACCCGGCCCCGTTCAAGTACCTGGCGCCGTACACCGGCTGCGCCATGGGTCAGCAGTGGATGGAGGACGGCGGGCACGCCCTCGTCGTCTACGACGACCTCTCGAAGCAGGCCGAGGCGTACCGCCAGCTCTCGTTGCTGCTGCGCCGGCCGCCCGGCCGTGAGGCGTATCCGGGCGACGTCTCCTACCTGCACTCCCGCCTGCTGGAGCGGGCGGCCAAGCTGTCCGACGAGAACGGCGCCGGCTCGCTGACGGCCCTGCCGATCATCGAGACCAAGGCCGGTGACGTGACGGCCTACATCCCCACCAACGTCATCTCGATCACCGACGGCCAGATCTACCTCATCGACGACCTGTTCAAGTCGGGTGTGCGGCCGGCCGTCGACGTGGGCATCTCGGTGTCGCGCGTGGGCGGGGCGGCCCAGATCCGGGCCATGCGGTCCGTCGTGGGCACGCTCAAGACCGACCTGGCCCAGTTCCGCGACCTCGAGGCCTTCGCCACGTTCGGGTCCGAGCTCGACGCCGTGTCGAAGGCGCAGCTCGACCGGGGGTACCGCCTCGTCGAGCTGCTCAAGCAGCCGCTCAACAGCCCCATGCCCGTGGAGGAGCAGGTGGTCGTCATCTTCGCCGGCACCAACGGCGTGCTCGACGACCTGCCGGTGGCCGAGGTGCGCCGCTTCGAGGCCGACCTGCTGGAGTCGTTCCGCAGCGAGTACCGCCACCTGCTCGACCACATCCGCACGGAGAAGACCCTGCCCGACGGGCTGATGGACGCAGTGCAGCAGGTGAAGTCGCGGTTCCGGGCCAGTGAGGGCGCGGGGCCCGCCGCCGACCCCACCAGGACCGATGCCGAGGGCGTCGACGACGCCACCTCCGACAAGACACTGGCGACGGAGTAGACGCCGCGTGGCTGGAGGTCAGGAACGCATCCTGCGGCGGCGGATCCGCACGGTGAACGCCACCAAGAAGATCACGCGTGCCATGGAGCTGATCGCGGCGTCGCGGATCGTGCGGGCCCAGCAGCGCGTGCACGCCGCCCAGCCGTACAGCGACCAGATCACCGAGGTCGTCCGCGACCTGTCGGCGGCCGGGGGAGAGGTCTCCAGCCCGTTGCTGCTCGGCCGGCCGGAGATCCGGCGAGCGTGCCATGTCGTGATCGCCGCCGACCGCGGCTTGTGCGGCGCCTACAACAGCGCGGTGGTGCGGGCGGCCGAGGGCGAGATCCGCAACGACGCTCTGCGCAACGTCGACTACTCGCTGGTGCTCATCGGGCGCAAGGCCGAGTCCTACTACCGGTTCCGCAACTACGACATCGACGCCGTCTTCACCGGCTTCACCGAGACCCCGACCTACGAGCACGCCCGGGAGATCGCGACGCGCGTCGTCGAGATGTTCCTCGCCGGGGAAGTCGACAGTGTCGAGTTGGTGTACACCCGCTTCGTCTCGGCCGGCTTCCAGGAAGTCGTGCTCCGACCCCTCGTGCCTCTCGAGCGCGAGGTGCTGGCGGGCGGCGACGCCCAGCCCTCCGGCGAGGCCGCCGGCGGCTACGAGTTCGAGCCCTCGCCGGGCGAGATCCTCGAGTCGCTCGTGCCCCGCTACCTCGAGGCCCGCATCTACGCCGCGCTCCTGAACGCCGCCGCCTCCCAGCAGGCAGCCCGCCAGCGCGCCATGAAGGCCGCCACCGACAACGCGGAAGAGCTCATCAAGAGCTACACCCGCATCATGAACCGGGCTCGTCAGGACACCATCACCACCGAGATCATGGAGATTGTCGGCGGGGCCGAGGCCCTGGCGTCCGACAAGCGACCCGCACGTACCGAACACTTCCCGATCGAGTTCGCCGAGGCCCAGGGAGCCAGCGCATCATGACCATGACCGACAACCGTCAGCAGTTGAAGGACGGCCGCATCGTCGCCATCGCCGGCCCGGTGGTCGACGTCGAGTTCCCGCCCGACGCCATCCCCGAGCTCGACGGCGCGCTCGAGATGACCGTCGAGGTCGAGGGCCAGCCGCTCAGCATCCTCGCCGAGGTGGCCCAGCAGATCGGCGGGGCCAAGGTCCGAGCCATCTGCATGCGTCCCACCGACGGGCTGCAGCGCGGCGCGCCGGTGAAGAACCTGGGCCACGGGCTCAGCATGCCGGTGGGCGACGACGTCCTCGGCCACATCTTCAACGTCTGGGGCGAGCCCCTCGACACCGATCCGCAGAAGTTCGCGGGCTCTGAGCGCTGGGACATCCACCGCGACCCGCCGCCGTTCGACGAGCTCGAGCCGCGCAAGCAGATGTTCGAGACCGGCATCAAGGTCATCGACCTCCTGACGCCGTACCTGGCGGGCGGCAAGATCGGACTGTTCGGTGGCGCCGGCGTGGGCAAGACGGTGCTCATCACCGAGATGATTCGTCGCGTCGCGCAGCAGCACGGTGGTGTCTCGGTGTTCGCCGGCGTGGGCGAGCGGACCCGTGAGGGCACCGACCTCCGCATCGAGATGGCCGAATCCGGCGTCATCGAGAAGACGGCGCTCGTGTTCGGACAGATGGACGAGCCCCCGGGTGTGCGCCTCCGTGTCGCCCTCTCCGCCCTCACCATCGCCGAGTACTTCCGGGACGTGAAGGGCCAGGACGTGCTGCTCTTCATCGACAACATCTTCCGGTTCGTGCAGGCCGGCTCCGAAGTGTCGACGCTGCTCGGCCGCATGCCCTCGGCCGTGGGCTACCAGCCCACGCTGGCCGACGAGATGGGCGAGCTGCAGGAGCGGATCACGTCGACCAAGGGTCACTCGATCACGTCGCTGCAAGCCGTGTACGTGCCCGCCGACGACTACACGGACCCGGCGCCGTTCACGACGTTCACCCACCTCGACGCCACCACCGAGCTGTCACGGCAGATCGCCGCGCTCGGCATCTACCCGGCGGTCGATCCGCTGGCCTCGACGTCGCGCATTCTCGATCCGCGCATCATCGGCGAGGAACATTACAACGTTGCGCAACAGGTGAAGGGAATCTTGCAACGCTATAAGGATCTGCAAGACATCATC
>DASXAI010000299.1:0-5692 GCA_036406775.1 Acidimicrobiales bacterium | reverse complement strand
TCGGCGGGCCGGGGCGGGCGGGCCAGCCCGAGGCGGGCCTGCACCATCTTCTGGACCTGGGCCTTGTCGGCCCCACCCCAGCCGGTGACGGCTTCCTTCACCTCGTTGGGCGTGTACTGGACGACCTCGCACCCGGCCGCGGCCGCCTCGGCCAGGGCGAGGCCGCTGGCCTGGCCCACGCTCATCGCCGTGCGCACGTTCACCTGGAAGAACACATGTTCCACCGCCACCACGTCGGGCCGGAGGTCGGCGATCAGGGCCGCCAGCTCGGCGCGCAGCGACGCCAGCCGATGGGGCAACGACTGGCTCGGCGGCGTGCTGAGCACCCCGAGGGCCGTCGCCCGCGGCGGCGAGCCGCTGGCGACGCAGGCGTAGCCGCAGCGGGACAGGCCGGGGTCGATCCCGAGCACGAACACAGGTTCGGACGGTAGCCGACACCGCCCCGCCGGTGGCGGACCATCCCATTTGGTGCGCGATATGCGTCGTAGAGGTCGCGAAAACGCGTCAGATGGTTCGGAGGCGCGTCTCCAAGCGCTCGCGGACGGCGGGCCACTCGTCGGGGAGGATGGAGAAGTAGGCCGAGTCGCGCAGGCCGCCGGCGGGGCCGAGGGCGGGCATGTGGCGGCGGAGGATGCCCTCGAAGCGGGCGCCGATGCGTTCGATGGCGGCCCGGCTGCGCTCGTTGCGGGCGTCGGTCTTCAGCGCCACCCGCTGCACCTTCCACACGTCGAACGCCTGCACCAGCATGAGCAGCTTGGCCTCGGTGTTGACGACGGTGCGCTGCGCCGACGCCGCGAGCCACGTGCCGCCGATCTCGACGACATCGGGCGCGCCCGGCGGTCCCGTGTGGCCGGGCCAGTCCCACCACTCGGCGAAGTAGCTCGTGGAGCCGACGACGCGGTCCGCGTCGAGCCACACGGTGGCGAAGCCGATCCGCCCGGGCCAGGCCAGCGTCTCGTCGATGAACGCAACCACTCCGCCCGGATCGGGCGACGGGGCCCGGGTGAACACGTAGGTGGACTGATCCTCGCTCGCGGCCGCCAGCAGCCCGTCGGCGTGCGCCAACGTGAGCGGCTCGAGCCGGACGTGATCGCCCTCCAGCACGAGCGGCTCGGTCACTCGAACATCACGACCGATCGCAGCACCTCACCCCGCTCCATGCGATGGAAGGCGTCCTCGACACCGTCGAGCGGGATCGTCTCGCTGACGAAGCCGTCGAGATCGAGCCGACCCTGGCGGTAGAGGTCGATGAGCATCGGGAAATCGCGCGACGGGAGGCAGTCGCCGTACCAACTCGGCTTCAGCGCCCCGCCCCGGCCGAAGAACTCGATCATCGGGATGTCGGGGAACGTCATCTGCGGATGCGGCACACCGACCTGCACCACGGTGCCGGCCAGGTCGCGGGCGAAGAAGGCCTGCCGCAGCACATCGGGATGGCCGACCGCCTCGATGCAGACGTCGGCGCCGAAGCCGTCGGTGGCCGCCTTCACGGCCTCCACCGGGTCCTCCTTGGCGGCGTTGACGGTGTGGGTGGCGCCGAAGCGCCGCGCCCACTCGAGCTTGCGATCGTCGAGGTCGACGGCGACGATCGTTCGCGCGCCGGCGAGGACGGCGCCGGCGATGGCGGCGTCGCCGACGCCGCCGCAACCGAACACTGCAACCGTGTCGCCGCGGTCGATGCCGCCCGTGTACATGGCGGCGCCGAGACCGGCCATCACACCGCAGCCGATGAGGCCGGCGGCGGCGACGGACGCGGCCGGGTCGATCTTCACGCACTGGCCGGCGGCAACGAGCGTCTTCTCGGCGAACGCACCGATGCCGAGGGCCGGCGCCAGCGGCGTGCCGTCGAGGGTCATCTTCTGGGTCGCGTTGGCCGAGTCGAAGCAGTACCACGGCTTGCCTCGAGCGCACGACCGGCACCGGCCGCACGGCGCCCGCCAGGCGATCACCACCCGGTCCCCCGGCGCCACGTTGGCCACGCCCTCACCCACCGCCTCGACGTCGCCCGCCGCCTCGTGCCCGAGCAGGAACGGGAAGTCGTCGTTGATGCCGCCCTCGCGGTAGTGGAGATCGGTGTGGCACACGCCGCAGGCCAGGACCCGCACCAGGGCCTCGCCCGGGCCGGGATCGGGCACCGTGATGGTCTCGATGCTGACCGGCGCCTTGGCAGCGGCGGCAATGACTCCCTGCACCTGGTGGGCCATGCGCCGAACCTAGCCCCGACCGGAAAGGAAACCTTTCCGGTCGGATGTCATGGCACCGGCCTCCGGCCGGTACCGAAGAACACTGCCGGATCGACCAGCGAAGCTGGACCGATCGGCCGTCCGGGGGCTCCGGCAGGAGCCTCTGCCCCCGGCCCCCCGCCGCACTACTTCGCGGCCTCCACGGCCCGGACGATCTCGTCGGTCGACCGGAACGTCAGCCCGGCGATGGCCCGGTGGGCGTAGCGGACGACGCCGTCGGCGTCGACCACGAACACGCTGCGGCGCGGGAACCCCAGCGGGCCCAGGGTGCCGTACAGGCCGGCCACGCGCTTGTCGGTGTCGGCCAGCAGCGGGAACTTGAACCCGTGCTTGGCGGCGAAGCCCTCATGACTCTCCACCGACTGCGGGCTGATGGCGAGCACCTGCGCGTTCACGCCCTCGAAGTCGCCGATGTCGGCCGTGTACGAGGTGAGCTGCTTCGTGCACACGGGCGTGTTGTCGCCGGGGTAGAAGACCAAGACGACGGGCTGACCCCGGTACTCGGACAGCGAGTACGAGCGCTCCCCGGTGCCGGGCAGCGTGAAGTCGGGTGCGGTGTCGCCGACCGTGATGCCAGATGCCACGGCCCTACGCCTCCACCGCAGCGAGGATCGAGTCGGGGATGTCGAAGTTGGAATAGACATCCTGCACGTCGTCGTGCTCCTCGAGGGCGTCGATCACGCGCAGCACCTTCTTGGCATCGTCGGCGTTCTCCAGCGGCACCGTGGTGGACGCGATCATCGTCGACTCCGCCGACGTGACCTCGATCTGTGCCGCCTCGAGAGCCTCGCGCACCGTCTCGACCGCGCTCGGCTCGGTGGTGATCCGCCACTCCTCGCCGTCGTCGACGACGTCGTCGGCGCCGGCGTCGATGGCCGCGAGCATGACGTCGTCCTCAGCGAAGCGCTTCGGCACGAGCACCACTCCCCGCCGACTGAACTGCCACGACACCGAACCGGGCTCGGCCATCGAGCCGCCCAAGCGACTGAACGTGCTCCGCACCTCGGCGCCGGCTCGATTGCGGTTATCGGTGAGCACGTCGACGAGGACGGCCACGCCGCCGGGCGCGTAGCCCTCGTACATGATCGACTCGTACGTGACGCCCTCCAGCTCGCCGGTGCCGCGCTTGATGGCCCGGTCGATCGTGTCGTTGGGCACCGACGCCGCCTTGGCCTTGGCCACCATGGTGCGCAGTGTGGCGTTGGACGTGGCGTCGCCGCCGCCCTCGCGCGCCGCCACCTCGATCTGGCGGATCAGCTTGGCGAACAACTTGCCGCGGGCCTTGTCCTTGGCGCCCTTCTGGTGCTTGATCGTGGCCCACTTGGAATGGCCGGACATCAGACGCGGACCTCCTGGAGGAAACGGGCGTGCAGGCGGCTGTCGCCCGCCAGCTCGGGATGGAAAGCGGCCACCGTGACGCGGCCCTGCTGGGCCAGGACCGGCCGGCCCTCGTGCTGGGCCAGGACGGTGACCTCGGGCCCGGCCGACTCGACCACCGGGGCCCGGATGAACACGGCCGGGAACGGCGAGTCGAGCCCGGCGACGTCGAGGTTGGCCTCGAAGCTGTCGACCTGGCGGCCGTAGCCGTTGCGGCGCACGGCGAGGTCGACGGCCCCGAACGAGCGCTGGTCGGAGCGGCCGTCGATCACGTCGGAGGCGAGAAGGATCATCCCGGCGCAGGTGCCGAACACGGGCATGCCGGCGTCGAGGCGCTCGGCGATGGCGTCGAACAGACCCGACGACTCGAGCAGCATCGACATGGTGGTCGATTCGCCGCCTGGCATGACGAGGGCCTGCACGCGCGCCAGGTCGCCGGGTGTGCGGACTTCGACCGGCCTCGCTCCGAGATCAGTGAGGGCGACGGCGTGCAGGCCGAACGCGCCCTGCAGCGCCAGCACGCCCACGACGGGCCGGGGCACCTGGGGGCCTGCCCGTCACTACCAGCCTCGTTCCGACAGCTTGACGTGCGGCTCGTCCATGCCGATGCCCGTCATCGGCTCGCCCAGGCCGCGGCTGACCTTGGCGAGAATGTGCGGATCGCGGAAGTGGGTGGTGGCCTCGACGATGGCCTTGGCGCGCGGCGCCGGGTTGGACGACTTGAAGATGCCGGACCCGACGAACACGGCCTCGGCACCGAGCTGCATGGCCAGCGCGGCGTCGGCCGGGGTGGCGAGGCCGCCGGCGCAGAACAGCGGCACGGGGAGCCAGCCGGTCTCGGCGATCTCCTGGACGAGCATGATCGGCGCCTGGAGCTGCTTGGCCCACCCGTACAGCTCGGCCGAGTCCGCCTGGGTGATCTTGCGGATGTCGCCGACGATGGAGCGGAGATGGCGCACGGCCTCGACGACGTTGCCGGTGCCGGCTTCGCCCTTGGAGCGGATCATGGCCGCGCCCTCGCTGATGCGGCGCAGGGCCTCGCCGAGGTTCGTGGCGCCGCACACGAAGGGGACCGTGAACGCCCACTTGTCGATGTGGTGGGCCTCGTCGGCCGGCGTGAGGACCTCCGACTCGTCGACGTAGTCGACGCCGAGCGCCTCGAGGATCTGGGCCTCCACGAAGTGGCCGATGCGGGCCTTGGCCATCACCGGGATGGTGACGGCGGCCTTGATGCCCTCGATCATGTCGGGGTCGCTCATGCGAGCCACGCCACCCTGGGCCCGGATGTCGGCCGGCACCCGCTCGAGGGCCATGACGGCGGCGGCGCCGGCGTCCTCGGCGATCTTGGCGTGCTCGGGCGTGACGACGTCCATGATCACGCCGCCCTTCAGCATCTCGGCCAACCCCCGCTTGACGCGGAACGTGCCGGTGGCGCGTGACTCGGACATGTCACCAGTCTAGAGGCGACGCCCTCCATCCGATCGTGGCGCCGGATGGGCGCCATGGGTTGCAGGGGCCGGTCAGGGGTACGGGATGCTGGCCGGGTCGGCGCCGGCCGGGATCTCCACCGCGTCGCCGGGTTGCGGGAGTTCGATCCACGTGCGACCCGGGGTCAGGTTGATAGGCGTGCCGTTGGCGTCGGTGTAGACGGCGGGCTGTTTGGGGTCGGGCCGCGTCCACTTGCCCTTGACGAGCTTGCCGTCGGTGAAGATCCAGGCGTCGCCCTCGCCCACGGTGACCGCCTGCTGCGACTGTCCGACGCCGGGGACGCCGACGTAGGAGACGAACTGCACGATCACGTTGGCGGGCGCGATCTGCACGCCGTCGTAGTCCTGGTGGGGCGAGCCGTTCTCGTCCCGCAGCCACGTGCCGGTGGCCGGGTCCCACACGAACTGCGCCTGGGTTCCGTCGAGGTGGAGTTTGACGCCACCGGTCGGGTCGCCGACGGGTGACGGGGTGGCGTCGGGACGGAACGTGAACAGCGGCGCCGGCGCGCCCTGGCCGGCCGGGGCCAGCGTGTAGAGGGCCACGGTGTCGGCGTAGAGCGTGTGCTCGCTGCCCTTGGCGTTCGT
>DASXAI010000298.1:0-3464 GCA_036406775.1 Acidimicrobiales bacterium | reverse complement strand
CATCTCGTTGTGGAACCAGGTGGAAAGCGAGCTTGAGGCCCGCTTCCTCGCCGGGCTGCAGAGCTGGGCGGCGGCCGGCGGCAGTCGTCGCACGCTCAGCCTGGCGGGCCGGGTGAACGGCAAGCGAACCGCCGACCTGCGCATCGTCGCGGGCGACGGCTCGGTCGTGCACTGGCAGGTCATCCTGCAAAACACCATCAAGGAAACCCGCCCGGACGTGGTGTTCAGGCGACTCGACGCCGCGCCGCTCGATGTCGCCGTCTATCTCGACGGGTACGCCTATCACGCGGCGCCGCAGGTGAACCGGCTGGCCGACGATGCGGCGAAACGGGCCCGCTTGCGGGCGCACGGCCGGGTGGTCTTCCAGCTCACCTGGGACGACATCGACGGATGGGGGAAGGCGGATCCGGACTCACCGGTGTGTCGGCCGTACAAGGGCAAGGCGCAGGAGGCGGCCCGCGGCACCTACCTGCAGCTCGGCGAAGATCCCGCCGAGCTCGCCGGGCTGATCTGGACCAATCCGGTGCACACCTTGATGGCGTTTCTGTCCGATCCCGACGCCGAACGGTGGCGGCGACGGGCCGAGGCCGCCGTGGCCGGGCTGCTCCGCCAGCCGAACGCCGAGCGTCGCCAGGCCGGCCCGGACAGCGTGGGTCACGCCCTGGTGGCCGCGCTACGTGGAGAGGCACTGCCCCCGGATTCGGCGGTCGGTGACCTGGTGCTGGTACGGGCCAGAGACGACAATGATTGCCCGCTGACAGCCGTCGTGGACAGCCGAACCTATTCCTGGACCGGCTTTACCGTCGTCGACGATCGGCTCGACACGATCGAGGCGGATCGGAGGGCTCATGAGCGGCGGTGGCAGGCCTGGCTGTACTGGGGGAACCTGCTGCAGTTCCTTTCGTACGGTGAGGGCGACGGTGGCCAGCTCGCTTACACCGAGCTCGACGGGTTCGATCCATCCGCTCTGGCCATCACCGGCGGCATTGGCCTACTCGACAGCCTCAGTCGGCTGCCGCTCGACGACGATGACGCCGTTCCAGTCGAGTCGCCAGAACGGACACGGACCGAGCCAGAAACACGGCCCGCTGTCGAGCCGCAGCTTGTGACTGGAGCCGGTTCGCGCGCCAAGCCGCCTGTGGCGGCCGACCCGGACTGGGCCCAGGCACTCGACCTGCTGGACCCAGACGAACCCGGTCTGGCCGAGCTTGCGCGCGCGCTCATCGAGCGCGGCGTGCCCGCTCCGGAGGTCGGCTACGAGCTCGGTACGAAGGCATGGCAGGCCGAGCTGGCCTGGCCTTTCGACAAGGTCGGCGTGGTGCTGGCCGGCGACGACCAGGAGGCACGCGACCGCGACCAAGCGTACAAAGCGGAAGGCTGGGACGTACGGGACGCGGCGCGCTGGCCTGCTGAAGAACTGGCGGCACGGATCACGGGAGGGGGCGTATGAATCCGTATGGCGAAGCGACGCTGCGGCTGCTCGACAAGGCCGACAAGGAAATCCAAAAGCTTCCGCGGATCGTCAAGGGCGCCATCTACGAGTTCCAGCACAAGTTCCGGAAGAACCCTGACGCGCCCGGCCTACAGTTCAAACGACTCAAGGACGACTCGCGGCTCTACTCCGCGAGAGTCACCCAGGACTACCGGGCGCTGCTGCTGCACGCAGGCGGACGGGACTACATCCTCGTCGCCGTCAAACACCGCAAGGAGGTCTACGACAACCTCGACCGCTACTCCTACCAGATCAACCCCGTGTCCGGCGGCATCGAGTTCGTCGACCTCATGTCGGTCGAAGAGAACGTCCCCGCGCCCCGTGAGCCCGAGCTGCCCCCAGCACCGCCGGAGGTTCCCCGCCCCCTGTTCGCGGCATACACCGCCGACCAGTTGCGCGACCTGGGCGTCGCCAAGCCGCTGATACCGCTAGTAGCCAGGATCACCACCGAGGAAGAACTCCTCGGCCTCGTCGAATACGCCCCTGCACTCACCGAGGAAGTTCTTCTCGCGCTCTACGACGGTAAGACATTCGACGAGGTCCTCGACCAGGTCACAACCCCGGTCAGCGCGCCCGAGCCGGTGGACTCCGACGACTACGCCGCCGCGCTGACCCGGCCAACCACGCTGGTCACGACCGAGGACACCGAGCTGCAGTCCGTACTCGAGGGCGACTTCGGACGGTGGAAGGTCTTCCTGCACCCCACCCAGCGGAAGCTGGTCGAGCGAACATACAGCGGCCCGGCCCGGGTCAGCGGCGGTCCCGGCACCGGCAAAACCATTGTCGCGCTCCACCGCGTCAAGCACCTGGTGGAGCGGCTCGGGCCGGGCGAGGGCAAGCCGGTCCTGCTCACTACCTTTAGTAAGAACCTCGCCGCCGACCTCCGTAAACGGCTGCTGGAGCTGGGCGGCCAGGAGGTCGTCGACCGGGTCGACATCGTCAACATCGACAAGCTGGCCACACAGATCGTCTCCGAGTCTGACCCCGGCGCCAAGCGTCGTTGGCTGGATGACGCCAAGGCGATCCAGGAATGGCGCGACCTTCTGCTGGAGTTGGGCGAGACCACCTGGGACGCCGAGTTCCTGTACGCCGAATGGAGCCACGTCATCCTCGGCCAGGCGATCAGCTCACGCACCGAGTACTTCCGGGCCCGCCGAGCCGGACAAGGCCGCAAGATCGGACGCGTGCAGCGCGCCGAGATCTGGCAGCTCGTGGAGAAATACACGATGCGGCTGGACGAAAAGAACCTCTGGACCCACCGGCAGGTCGCCGAACGCGCCGCCCGCATCCAGATGGAACGCGCGGCCAAGATCGAGCGGTATGAGACGGATCAGGCTCAGCACGGCGAACGGATCCACCGAGTGGATCAATCCGGGGCCTGGCTGCGCCACAAGTACCGGCACATCGTCGTCGACGAGGCCCAGGACCTCAACGCCGCGCACTGGAAGATGCTGCGCGCCATGGCACCACCCGGCCCCGACGATCTTTTCCTCGTCGGCGACACCCACCAGCGCATCTACGACAACTACGTCTCCCTCGGCAGCCTCGGCATCAATATCCGCGGACGCTCGTCGCGGCTGACGCTCAGTTACCGGACTACCCACGAGATCCTCGGCTCCGCACTCCGGCTGCTCGGCGACGCGACATGGGACGACCTCGACGACGGGACGGACGACCTGGCCGGCTACCGATCCGTCCTGCGCGGCCCGCGCCCGGAGTTCCGGCCCACCGCCTCATGGGAAAACGAACTCGACACCATCGCCGAGCATGTGTCGGAGCGAATCGACGGCCCCACCCCGTCAATCGCGATCTGCGTCCCCGAGCGCCACATGGTCGCCGAGGTCGAACATCGGCTCGCCAAGGCCGGCATCCCCGCCGCAGCCATCGGCCCCGAGGGACCCAAGCTCGACGACGTCATTCACATCGGCACGATGCACCGCTTCAAGGGCCTTGAATACCAGCACATGGTCAT
>DASXAI010000297.1:0-1722 GCA_036406775.1 Acidimicrobiales bacterium | reverse complement strand
CGGCGCGCCTCATGGAGACATGGAGCCACGGCTGGGACGTCGCCGACGCCCTCGGGGCACGGCTGCCGGTGACCGACCGCCTGCGGCACGTTGCCCATCTCGGTGTCGTGACCAGGGGCTGGTCGTACGCCAATCGTGGTCTGGCGGTGCCCGAGGAGCCCGTTCGGATTGAGCTCGTGGCCCCGTCCGGCGCGACCTGGTCGTGGGGACCGGTCGGCGCCGCCGACGCGGTGCGGGGTTCGGGCCTCGACTTCTCCCTCGCCGTCACGCAGCGGCGCGTGGTCGACGACACCGATCTGGAGGTCACCGGGGCCCGGGCGGTTGAGTGGATGGCGATCGCCCAAACCTTCGCCGGCGGGCCGACGGCTACCGACGAGCGGCGAGCCCGGCGGTCGGGGCGGTCATCGTTCGCCCGATGACCAGGTCGGCGCCTCGTTCGCCGATCATCACGGCGGGCGCGTTCGTGTTCCCACTGGTCAGGGTGGGCATGACGGACGCGTCCACCACGCGCAGGCCGTCGACGCCACGGACCCGCAGCTCTGGGTCGACGACGGCCTCGTCGTCGGATCCCATCCGGCACGTGCCCACGGGGTGCTGGCCCCGGATGGCGAACTGGCGAAGGTAGCTGTCCCACTCGCCATCCGACTGGACGGCAGCGCCGGGTACCTGCTCGGCGACGACGAAGGGCGCCAGGGCATCGCTGCCCACGATGGCCCGCATGGCCCGGCACGCATCGACCAAGGTGCGGCGCTCGTAGGCGTCGCCAAGGAGCTGGTGACGGATCACCGGCGGGTCTTCGGCTCGCGCCGACCTCAGCGTCAGGATCCCTCGCGAGCGGGGATGGAGGGCGCACACGGCGACTGTGATCGCCGCGACCGGCAGCCGGCGCATGTCGTGCACGTCGTGCACGTAGCCCTCGGAGGTCGAGTCGCCCGCTTGCACGACCCCGAACGGTCCGAAGATGAGCTGATAGTCGGGCCATGTCGTGCCGTCCTCGGCGGGCCCGAACACGACGGCATGGGCGAAGGGCGACGTCGCCGGACCCGCGCCGCGCAACAAGAAGTCGGCACCGTGGCGCACCAGGTCGCGGAAGGACAACGCCGCGTTGAGCGTCGGGACGTTGACGAGGAACTGCATGGCGCAGAACGGGTGCTCTTGCAGGTTCTGCCCGACGCCGGGGGCGTCGACCACGACCTCGATGCCGTGGTCCTCCAAGTGGTCCATGGGCCCGATCCCGGACAGCATCAGGAGCTTCGGCGACGCCAGCGACCCGGCGCTGAGGAGCACCTCCCGTCGGCACCGAGCCTCGCTGGTGACGTTGCCGTGGCGGTACTCCACGCCGATGGCGCGCCCGCCCTCGATCAGGACGCGGGTGACCAGGGCGTGGGTGCGAACGGTGACGTTGCGCCGGCGTCGCGACGGTGCCAGATACGACCGGGCCGTGCTGTGCCGCAAGCCCCGCCGCTGCGAGGCCTGAGCGTACGCCACGCCGACCTGCACCTCGCCGTTGTAGTCGGGGTTGAACGTGTGCCCGGCTTGGCGCGCCGCTTCCACGAACCGGTCGGTCATCGGGTGCGGGCAGTGAACGTGCGAGACCGACTGGGGACCCGTTCCTCCTCGGAACGGGCTGGGTCCCCGCTCGTAGGACTCGGCGCGCCGCATGGCTGGAAGCAGGCTGTCGTAGTCCCAGCCGTCGCAGCCGAGGTCGCGCCAGTGGTCGAA
>DASXAI010000296.1:0-2315 GCA_036406775.1 Acidimicrobiales bacterium | reverse complement strand
CCAGGCCTCCTCAGGTGACCGCGTGCTGTCGGGCACGATCACTCCGTGACGGAGTGGATCCTGTGGGCGGCCGGCTTCGACTGCCCTCTCGACGAGCGGGCGGCGGCGGCCCGTGACGCCGGCTGCGGCCACGTCTCGCTGACCCGGGCCGACTTGGCGTCGGCGAACCCTGCCGACGTGGCCCGGCGAGTCCGCGACCAGGGCGTGGACGGCTCGGTGCTCGACGGACTGGTGAAGTGGCTCCCCGGACGGGATCGGCCCGGCGCGGCGGACGACCTGGGCGAGAACGACGCCATCGTCGCCGCCGCGGAAGCGGCTGGCGTGGCGTCGATCAACGTGCTCGCCATGCGCCCGTCCGAGCTGCCCGTAGCCGAGCGGGCCCGGCACTTCGCCGCCCTGTGCGACCGGGCCGCCCCCGCCGGCATCCGGCTCCACATCGAGTTCGCGCCCGGCGCCGGCGTTCCCGATCTGGCCACGGCGTGGGAGATGGTGCAGGCCGCCGACCGCCCCAACGGCGGGATCCTGTTCGACACGTGGCACTTCACCCGCAGCGGTTCGTCGCTGGAGACGCTGGCCGAGATCCCGGGTGACCGGATCTTCGCCGTCCAGGTCAGCGACACCGCGCCCGAGCCGAGCGGCACCATCTTCGACGAGACGCTGCACCGGCGCCGGCTGCCCGGCGACGGCAGCATCGACTTCCCCGCCGTCACCGCCGTGCTGCGCCGCATCGACGCCCTCGGCCTCGTCGGGCCCGAGGTCCTCTCCGACGAACAGCGCGCCCTGCCGGCGGCAAAGGCCGCCGCCCTCGCCGTCGAGCGCAGCCGGGCCGCCCTCGGCCTGTAGCCCCGCCATCCCCGTTTCACGCTTGTTTGAGAACCTCTCAGGTTCTTCAGCAAGCGTGAAACGCAGAAGGGGGACTAGACCGGGAACACGCCGTGGTGGCGGCGTTGGGGCGTGCGGCTCCAGCCGTCTGCCGCGGCCAGCCGGGCCACCAGCTCAGCCCGGAGCTCTTCGGGTGGGACGACGCTGTCGACGACGAGTTGGCTGGCTACCGAGAGGAGCCCGAGATCGGCTTCGTACTCGGCGCGCCGTGCGGCCAGGAAGTCAGCGCGCTCGTCTGCGGGCAGGGTGTCGAGCTTGGCCGCGTACATGGCGTTCACGGCGGCGTCGACGCCCATGGCGGCGATGCTGGCCGTCGGCAGGGCGATGGTGGCCCGGGGCCCGAACCCGGGCGCGCCCATGGCGTAGAAGCCGGCGGCGTAGGCCTTGCGGAGCACCACGGAGAACTTGGGCACGTCGGCCGACGCCATGGCGGCGATCATCTTGGCGCCGTGGCGGATGATGCCCTGGCGCTCGACGGCGACGCCGACCATGAACCCGGGCACGTCGTGGAGGAACACGAGCGGCACGTTGAAGGCGTCGCACAGCGTGATGAAGCGGGCCGCCTTGTCGGACGAGTCGACGAAGATGGCGCCGCCGCGCACCTTGGGTTGGTTGGCGACGATGCCGACGGCTCGCCCGTCGAGCCGGCCCAAGCCGACGACGATCTCGGTGGCCCACGCCTCTTTCACCTCGAAGAAGCTGCCGGCGTCGACGAGGCGGACGATCACGTCGCGCACGTCGTAGCCGCGGCGGTCGTTCTCGGGGATGACGCCAGCCCACCCGGACACGGCCGGATCGACCGCCGGCGCGTCGGCGGGCCGCTCCTGCCACGACGACGGCAGGTACGAGAAGAACGACAACGCGGCGGCGATGGCCTCCTTGTCATCGCGACACAGGAGGTCGGCGCAGCCCGACTGCGTGGTGTGGAGCGTGGCCCCGCCCATCTCCTCGAGGGTGGTGCGCTCCCCCGTGACCATCTCGGCGACCCGCGGCGAGGCCAGGTACATCGACGCGTTGCCGTCGACCATCGCCACCCAGTCGGTGAACGCCGGCATGTAGGCGCCGCCGGCGGCCGACGGGCCGAACAGGCAGCAGACCTGCGGCACTCGCCCCGACAGCGCGATCTGGAGGTGGAACAGGTGCGAGGCGCCGCGCCGGTTCGGGAAGAAACCCATCTGGTCGCTGAGGCGGCCCCCGGCACTGTCGACGAGATAGAAGACGGGCAACAGGTCGGCGTCGGCTCGTTCGAGGATCCGGATCTGCTTCTCGACCGTGAGGGCACCCCACGAGCCCGCCTTCACCGTGGGGTCGTGGGCGATGACGGCGACGAGGCGGCCGTCGATCCGGCCCACACCGGTGACGACTCCGTCGGCGGCATACCCGTCGCTGACGGCGTTGGCGAGGAGGCCGTCCTCCACGAAGCTCCCCTCGTC
>DASXAI010000295.1:0-1884 GCA_036406775.1 Acidimicrobiales bacterium | reverse complement strand
AGGCGCACCAGCGCGGGGTCGACCGCGAGCGGCGACCCTTCGGCCGACGCGTGGGTCATGCGGGCGGGGTGCTCGATGAGCGACTCGACGGCGCCGAGCGACTCGGCCAGGGTGAACACCTCGGTGCGGCGCACGACGTCGAGCGCCGCCGGCTCGCCGCCGGCACACGTGAAGCTCACCATGCCGCCGAAGTCACGCATCTGCTTCACCGCCGCGGCGTGGCCCGGATGGTCGGGCAACTGCGGGTAGAAGACGCGTTCCACCGCCGGATGGCCGACGAGGAGATCGACGATGGCCCGCGCGTTCAAGCACTGGCGTTCCATCCGGACGGCCAGCGTCTTGACGCCGCGCAGCACGAGATAGCAGTCGAAGGGCGCCGGCACCGCGCCCACTGCGTTCTGCGTGAACCCGATGCGGTCGGCGAGGTCCTCGTCGTCGAGGGCCACGAAGCCGCCGACGACGTCGCTGTGCCCACCCAGGTACTTCGCGGCCGAGTGCACCACGACGTCGGCGCCGTGTTGCAGCGGCGTCTGCAGGTATGGCGTGGCGAAGGTGTTGTCGACCACGACGAGGGCCCCGGCGGCGTGGGCCCGTTCCGCCACCGCCTCGATGTCGACGCACCGCAACAGCGGGTTGGTGGGCGTCTCCAGCCACACCATGGCGACGTCATCGGGCCACTCGGCCCCGGTGTCGGTGAGGTCGATCGTCGACGAACGCACGCCGATCGGCCCGAACACCTTGGTGATCAGCCGGTAGGTACCGCCGTAGGCGTCGTCGCCGAGCAGCACCCGCTGCCCGGGCGCCAGCAGCCGCAGGATGCTGTCCTCGGCGGCCAAGCCGGACGCGAAGGCGAAGCCATGGGCCGCTCGCTCCAGCGACGCCAAGCACGTCTCGAGGGCCCGGCGCGTCGGATTGCCCGACCGGGAGTATTCGAAGCCCTTGTGGTCGCCCACCGCCGCTTGGGCGAACGTGGCCGACAGTGACAGCGGAGGCACGACGGCGCCCGTGGTGGGATCCGGTTCCTGACCGATGTGGAGGGCGCGGGTCTCGAAGCCCCAGCCCTCCTCCGTCTCGCCCTCACCCATCGCGCCCGGCCGACAGGAACGAGAGCACGTCGCTGCGGGTGAGCACCGACAGCGGGCGGCCGCCCGAGAGCACGAGCAGCGCGGGGTTGCGGTCGAGGAGCTCGACCGCCAACGCCAGCGGCTGTCCGGCGCCCACTGTCGGCAACCTCGGCCCCATCACCTTCTCGACGGGCGTGTCGAGGACCGACGGGTCACGGTACGCGGCGTCCATCAGTTCGAGCTCGTCGACCGCACCCGAGACCTCGGCAGCGGCGAACGGCGGCTCGTTCTTGCACACCGGCAGCTGCGAGATGCCGTGGCGGTGCATCTTGGCGATGGCGTCCCGCACCCGTTCCTCCGGGTTGACGTAGATGAGCGGCGGCACCTCGTCGCCCCGGGCGTCGAGCACGACGCCCACGCACAGGTCGCACTCGCGCAGGAAGCCGTAGCCCGCGAGCCACTCGTCGTTGAACACACGTGAGAGGTAGAGCCGGCCGGAGTCCGGGATCAGCACGACGACGAGGTCGTCCGGCCCGAGCTCGGTGCCGAGCTTCATCGCCGCCGCCACCGCCAAGCCGCCGGAGCCGCCGAGGAGGATGCCCTCCTCCCGGGCCACCCGTCGCGACATGAGGAAGCTCTCCTCGTCACTGCACGCGATGACCCGGTCGGTGAGGGACGGGTCGTAGGTCTCGGGCCAGAAGTCCTCGCCCACGCCCTCCGTGAGATAGGGCCGGCCCGACCCGCCCGAGTAGACCGAACCCTCGGGATCGGCTCCCACGATCTGCACGTGGGGCGCGACCTGCTTGAGGTACCGGGCCAC
>DASXAI010000294.1:0-2887 GCA_036406775.1 Acidimicrobiales bacterium | reverse complement strand
TGGGCCGGGCCGCGGATCGCGGACTGCGCCCGCCCGGCTACCGGGACACCGCCACGTGGGTCGCGTCGTTGGCCGGGGAGCGGCGGGGCACGGCGCGCCGCGACGTCGACCTGGCCGTCCAGCTGACCGAATCACCGCTGGTGGTCGAGGCGATGACGTCCGGTGAGCTGTCCAGAGCCAAAGCCGCCGAACTGCTGCAGGCGTCGGATCTCCCCGCCGACGTCCAAGCAACCCTCCTCGATCAGGCCCGCTCGGTTTCGGTCGAACAGGTCACCCTCGCCGTGCACCAGGCCCGCCTCGCCCACGGCACCGAACCCGCCCCGGTCACCCCCAACCTGACTGTCACCCGGCGGGCCGACCGGGCCCTGGTCGACGCCACACTCGATCTGGTCGACGCCGAGATCCTCGACGTCGCCCTGGCCACCGCCGTCGAAGCCTTCGACCTGCCCACCACGATGCCCTACCCGGAACGGCGGGCCCGAGCCCTGACCGCCATCGCCCGGTACTTCCTCGACCATCAGACCACCGTCACCGGCCGGGTCGGCCGACCCCACCTCCTGGTCCTCGTCGACCTCGACGTCCTCGAAGCCCGCACCGGCGGCACCGCCCTGGTCGGCTCGGGCGCGGTGATCAGCGGTGACGACGCCCGTCGCCTGGCCGAGGACGCCAACATCAGCCGGATCATCACCCGAGGCCGTAGCGAGCCTCTCGATGTTGGCCGCACCACCCGCTCGATACCGCCCGCGATCGCCAAAGCCGTCATCGCCCGCGACCGGCACTGCCGCTACGAATCCTGTACCTCGCCCATCTGGGCCTGCGACATCCACCATCAAACTCCCTGGGCAAACGGTGGCGCGACGGTGGTCGCCAACCTCGGCCTGCTCTGCTGGTACCACCACCAACACATCCACCGCCACGGCCCCCACCACCTCCACACCACCCCCGACGGCCGCTGGACGCTGGCGCGCACCGAGATGCAGGTGGCTTGATGACCCGCGATCGACGGCACGTCAACCACCCAGCGTTCACGGGCAGACGAGTGGACTCGCCTGCCACACGCCATAGGGCGAGGGCTCGTGGCGCCGGAGGATGCTGCGCAGCGCCTCGAGCGCCTTGGTCGAGTCGGCATCCAGCTGATGCTCACCGCGAAGCTGGAGCGAGAACGCAGCCAGATCGTTCAGCGCCCATAGGAGCCGGTACGCGGTCAAGGCTTCGCGCTCGACCGCAACGCCGGTCAGCGCACGGTACGCCGCGGCAACGGTCGCGCCGCCATGGTCGTCGAGCATCCACAGGTCCCGCTCGGGCCGGTCGAGGGCCACCGTGTCCCAGTCGATCAAAGCCACTCCTCCGACGGTGTCGATCAGGTTGCCGGGGTGTGGCTCACCGTGGGTCACAACGGCCGTCGCGCCGCCGCTCGTCAGCCGGGCCGCCAAACCGTCAAGCCGTCGGAGCGCCGGTGTGATCACGTCGTCATGCGCGGCGAGCTCGCACCGAGCGAGATCCGACAGCGGCCCGCCGTGCCAGGGCTTGTCGAGCTCGGCGAGCGCGGTCTCGAACGCAGCTCGGTCAGGCATCGTCAGACCGCGACCAACGGCGATGCAGTCGGGGGGCGCACTGCGATGCAGTTCGGTCAGCATTCGGAGCACCTCGTGCCGCGTTCGAGACGCAACGGGGCGACCCCACTCCCCCGAGGTGCCGTCGACGTACTGGAACACGCAGACGCTGTGGCGGTCGTCGATGCGGTTCGCCGGTGCGCCCGACGACGCTGGTATCGGAGCCACGACGAACGGCAGGCCCGCCCTCCGCAGCCCGATCGCCGTCTCGTACGCGCGGCGCAAGCCGTCGAAGATCGCGTCCCGGTCCGCACCGAGCCAGGGCTTGGTGTCGAGGTCGTCGCAGGTGACGAACCAGGTTCGTCCGGCGCCGTCTTCGACGATCCAGTGGTAGGCGCCGCCGCCCTCCGGGAAGTAGCGCAGCGAACGGACGTCGAGCGCCCAGCTGTCCGTCACCGCATGCCCGATGATCTCGTCGGGGACGTGCGCCGGCCAGTTCCTCACGATCAGGCACTGTCGCACAACGACGTCAGCGGCCGACGATGGCTTGTTCGGCTACTGGTACCGTCCCCTTCGAAGCATCGCCTCATGAACAAGCCGTTGGGTCAGCCATCCGCTCCGTCCGGTCGGGCGTGGGCGCTCGATGCCGTCGCGTGCATCGAGGCCGATGCACGGCGCTCGGCGGACACGCACCTGGTGACCTTCCCGTTGCCGGCGGCCTGGGCCATCGACCTCTATCTCAAAGACGAGTCGACCCATCCGACCGGCTCGCTGAAGCATCGCTTGGCGCGCTCGCTGTTCCTGTACGGACTCTGCAACGGCTGGATCAACGATGGCGTCACGATCATCGAGGCGTCGTCCGGATCGACGGCCGTCAGCGAGGCGTATTTCGCGCGGATGCTCGATCTGCCGTTCGTCGCCGTCTGCCCAGCGACCACCTCGCCGGAGAAGCTGGAGCTCATCGAGCACCAGGGCGGTCGTTGCCATCTCATCGACGACGCGTCGGCGATCTACGCCGAGTCGGCACGGCTCGCCGCGCAGTGCAACGGCCTCTACATCGATCAGTTCACGTATGCCGAGCGGGCCACGGACTGGCGCGGCAACAACAACATCGCCGAATCGATCTTCGAGCAGATGGCGCTCGAACGCCACCCGGTGCCGACGTGGATCGTCGTCGGCGCCGGCACCGGAGGGACGTCGGCCACCATCGGCCGATACGTCCGCTATCGCCGGGTGAACACGCAGTTGTGCGTGGTCGATCCCGAGAACAGCGTCTTCGCCGACTACTTCGTGTCTGGCGACAGCAGCACCGCATGCGAGCATCCATCACGCAT
>DASXAI010000293.1:0-1743 GCA_036406775.1 Acidimicrobiales bacterium | reverse complement strand
TCGCCGCCGGCCTGGTGGCCGCCGGATGCGGCGGGAGCGTGTCCAGCGGCGGTGGCGGCAGCGCGTCGGGAGCGCCGGTCAAGGGCGGCACGCTCCGCGCCGGGATCCCCGACAACCCCGACTACGTCGACCCCGGCCTGTCCTACACCAACGAGGGGTGGGAGATCCTCGAGGCGACCAACAACGGCCTGCTGACGTTCAAGAAGGCCGCCGGCGGCGAGGGGGCGCAGATCGTGCCCGACATCGCCTCGGCCATGCCGACCGTGACCAACGGCGGCCGCACCTACACCTTCCACGTGCGCCCGAACGTGATGTTCTCACCGCCGGTCAACCGGGCGGTGAAGCCGTCCGACTTCAAGTTCTCGATCGAGCGCCTGTTCCGGATCGACTCCGGCGGGCTCTCCTTCTTCACCGGCATCGAGGGCGCAAACGCCTATGCCAAGAGCCGCAAGGGCGGCATCTCCGGCATCACCGCGGACGACGGCAAGGGCACGGTCACGTTCCACCTGACCCAGCCCGACGGCACCTTCCTCGACTATATGGCGACGCCGTTCGCCTTCGTCATGCCCGCCGGGACGCCGGCGAAGGACGTCTCCACCCTGCCCCAGTGGCGGATCGCCACCGGCCCCTACCGGATCTCGAGCTACACGCCCAAGCAGGAGCTGGTGATGACCCGGAACCCGAGCTTCCACCAGTGGACATCCGCCTCGCCGAACGGGCACCTGAACGAGATCGACGTGAAGATCGGCGTGACGCCGGAGCAGTCGGTGAACGAGATCGCCGACGGCCAGCTGGACTGGTACTTCGAGTCGGTGCCGCCCGACCGGCTGACCGAGCTGAAGGCTCGCTACCCGGATCAGGTGCACCTCTTCACCCGCAACAACACGACGTACTTCTCGATGAACGAGCGGCTGGCGCCGTTCAACAAGCTGGCCGTGCGCCAGGCCGTGAACTACGCCATCGACCGCGAGGCGCTGGTGAAGATCTTCGGCGGCCAGGGCACGCCGACCGAGAACATCGTCCCGCCCGGATTCGGGTCGGCCTTCAAGGCCCACCACCTGTACCCGCACGACGTGGCCAAGGCGAAGCAGCTGATCCAGGGGGCCGGCGCCGAGGGCGCCAATGTGACCGTCTGGGGCCACAACACCGACCCGACGCCCAAGGCGGTCCAGTACATGGCCAACGTGCTGAACCAGATCGGGCTGCACGCGACGGTGAAGACCGAGGACGAGTCGGTGTACTGGCCGACGATCGCAAGCCAGAAGGGCGATCCCCAGATCGCCTTCAACGACTGGAACGAGGACTACCCGGAGGCGCAGGACTGGTTCGACGTGCTCCTGAACGGCGAGCACATCGTGAACGTCGGCAACAACGACGCCTCGAACACGAACATCCCGGCCTACAACCGGATGATCGACCAGGCCAAGAGGATGCCGCTCGGCGCCGCCCGCAACGCGCAGTGGGCAAAGCTCGACGAGCTGTTCATGAAGAACGACGCCGGGTGGGCGCCGTTCATGAACCGGCAGTGGCCGAAGTTCGTGTCGCCCGACCTGCACGGGCTGGTCTTCAACGGCACCTACTTCGAGCTCTTCCCGTCGATGTGGCTCTCGCAGTGACGGCGCATCCCGGCGCATGACCGTCGAGGCCGTCGCCGCACCGTCCGGGCGAGGCGGCGTCTCGCTGGCATGGCGGCGGCTGCGGCGAAACCCGGCAGCGATCATCTCGGCGGCGATCCTGATCGCC
>DASXAI010000292.1:0-3277 GCA_036406775.1 Acidimicrobiales bacterium | reverse complement strand
CCTTCGCCGGCCTCGGCAGCGAGCACATCGCCGGGCTCGTGGGCCGGCCCATCGCCGTGGTGCGGGCCCAGCTGTGGTTGGAGCTCCAGCCCGAGGACCTTCTCGACCTGTCCGACCCGCAGCGGGCGGCCGAGCGCCAGGCGGCCGAGACGGCGCTGGCGGCGGAGGCGTTCCCTGTTCGCATCGGCGAGCTCACGCGCACCGACGACGGCGTGTTGGGCTTCTTCGTCGACGACGACTTCGAGCACCTCCGCATCGTCGACAAGGTCGTGGCGGCGCTAGCCAAACCGCCCGGCCCCGAAGGCCACCTCAGCGATCAGCCGGCGCCCATCGAGCATCCGTACCTCGTGGCGGAGGACACCGTGACGGTGCACTACGGCCAGCGACTGACGCTCACCATCCTGATGCACCCCGCCGGCCGCGCGCATCTGACATCCGGCGTGCTGCCCCGAAAGGCGCTCGACCTGGCGCGAGAGTGGGTTGCGCCCGGACTGGCTCAGGTGTCGCCGTCGATCCGCACGGGGCCGCTGCTCATCGACCCCGACCAGGTTCGGCTGCCGAAGGCGTCGGTGCTGGGCCAGAAGCAGGTGTTCACGCGCCGGACGACGCCGGCGTCGTGGCGCGACGACCCCATCCTCGCGGCGACGCAGACGGCGCTGCTGCCCGACGGTCCGTCCAGTGTGCAGGAGGGCTACATCCGCGTGCTCCCCGGCACCGAGGAGAGCAGTACGTGAGTGCCTACGACTGGCCACGGGTCGGGCGCCGGCCCCGGCGTGACGACCACTCGGGCCGGCGCGCCTTCAACGGCAGCCGCGGCGCCCTCGACGGCGGCACGCTCGAGGCGGCCTCGGCCGCCGGCCCGCTGGGCGCCCCGCCCAGCACCGCCACCGACCTGTGGGCTCCGATCGGCCCCACGGTCGTGCTCGCCAGCAACGAAGCCGCCAACCCCCGCGTGACCGGCCGCGTCAACGACGTGTGGATCGAGCCCGCCGGCGGACAGCGCGCCTATGCCGCCGCCGCCACCGGGGGCGTCTGGTACACCGACGATGCCGGTGCCACGTGGAAGGCGCTGGGCGGCTGGCGGTCGGCCGACCCGACGGCGGCGTCGCTGTTCGCGTCGCCGCTCACGAACGGCTGCCTGCTGGTGGAGTTCCACGACGATCCCAAGGACGACGAGGTGTGGGTCGGGACCGGCGAGGGCGCGCTGTTCCTCACGGGCAAGCCCGGCGACAAGCTGCCCGGCGTCGGGATCCTGCACGCGGTGGGGCCGTCGACGAAACCCGAGACCGATCCCGTCTTCACGGCGGAAGCCACGAACCTCCTCGGCGCCGGCATCTTCCGGCTGGCGCGCCAGCCCGGCGGCACGGGCTTCGTCGCCGCCACGACCAAGGGGCTCGTCGAGCGGCCGAGCGGCGGCGGTCCCCAAGCGACGTGGGGACCAGTGACCAACGTGCCGACCGGTGACAAGAGCGCGGCGTTGGTTTGCACCGACACGCTGTGGACCCCGCCGGTGGGCGCTCTGCAGGGCCGGCTGTGGGCCGCGCTCCTGCGCGGGACCCAAATGGAGCTGTGGTGCCGGTCCGACGGTGACGCCGATTTCGCGCGGGTGAACCTGCCCGTCGGTGCGGGCGGGGGGGCGCCGACGACCCGGTTCGCGCTGGCCGCGTCGCCGTCGGGCGACACGGTGTGGGTGCTGGGTGACGGCCCGCGCTTGTGGCGGATCGACGCCAGCGCGGCGACGCCGGCGGGCGTGCTCGTCACCGGCGTCCCCGCCGTGTGGAACGGCGGCACCGTGAGCCGGACGAAGATGGTCGTCGCCGTCGACCTGTCGAATCCGGCCAACGTCGCCCTCGGGGGCACGACGGCACCCACCGACGCCGGCCTGTTCATCAACCCCGTCACCGGCCCCGCCGCCGGTCCGCTGGTGTACACGGCGGCCAACGCCCACAGGGGCACCGGCGTCCACCCCGACATCCTCGCCGTGCGGTTCACCACCGATGGCACCAAGGTGTGGGTCGCGTGCGACGGGGGCGTGTTCGTGTCGACGGCGTCGGGGCAGTCGGGCACGTTCGTGGCGCGCAACACCGGCCTGCCGGTGATCGAAGCGGGCTTCGTCGCCAACCATCCGACCAACGACGTGGCCGTGGTGCTCGGCGCCCAGGACAACGCCACCCAGCGCCGGGTGGGGGAGTCACTGTGGCGGTGGGAGCAAGGCGGCGACGGGGGCGGCATCGCTTTCGACCAGGTGACCACCCACCGGTATGTGGCCCAGTACACGAACGCCGACTGGTCCAACGGACCGGCGGCGCCGGCGGCGCCGGTGCACCGGGGTCCGCGGGCCAACTGGTCGGCCGAGGAGAACGCGGCCGAGTTCTATTCGACGCCGGCCACCATCGCCAACGGCGCCAACAACCAACTCGCGGTCGGGACGAACCGGGTGTGGTTCACCTCCGACTGGGGCGCCCACTGGGTGACGCTCCCCAACGGCGCGGTCGATCCGCGGGCCGGGGCCGTGAACAACGCCCAGGACGCACTGCCGGCCGACGGCGGCGCGGTGCGCGTGCTCCGGTGGTCGACGGTCGACCGGCTGTGGGTGCTGTGCAAGCGGGCCGTCTACCAGATGCAGCGGGACGGCACCGGCCGATGGGCGCGCCAGGACGTCTCGCTGAAGGACGTCCTGCACCCGGCCAAGTCCACCGATGTGGCCGCCACCGATGTGGCCAACGACATGGCCGTCCACGACCCGGCGCGGGGCACGTTCGGATCGGCGTACCTCGCGCTGCTCGGCGACCTCTCGACCAGCGACGACGACCAGCTCTGGTGGTTCGACGGTACGTCGAAGTGGCACAAGACGGGCCTGGCGGCGAAGACGAACGCCGCCGCCCTCGCCGTCGTCGTCGAGCCGGGCCACCTCGACGTCGTCTACGTCGGCACCGCCGTCGGCGTCTTCCGCGCCACGATCTCGTTCGACGGCGACACGCCGAAGTGGCTCGACTGGACGCGCCTCGACAACGGCCTTCCGGACGTCGCCGTCCAGGACCTGTCCGTGTTCTCGAACGGGCCGATCCGGCTGCTGCGGGCGGCCACCCAGGCGCGCGGCGTGTGGGAGCTCGACCTGGCCGGACCGGTGACCGACCGTACCTATGTCCGCGTCCACGCCTACGACAGCCGGCGCACATTGCCGTCGTCGCTCGTGGCGCCGTTCGAGCCGAAGATCCCCGATCCCGCCGACGCCACCAAGCAGATCGACACGACGTTCAGGTGGCACGCCAGCCCC
>DASXAI010000291.1:0-2769 GCA_036406775.1 Acidimicrobiales bacterium | reverse complement strand
GTGTCGGGGAACGTGCTCGGCAAGACCCAGACCATGACGCTGTTCGTCGAGGAGCGCTTCCAGAGCTTCGACCGCACGGCCGCGTATGCCGCCGCGCTCACCCTCGCCGTCATCGCCATCGTCGCCCTCGTCGTGATGAGCCTGCTGCGGCCCAAGGAAGAGGTGCCGTCGTGATCGACATCCGCAACGTCTCGAAGCGCTTCGGCAGCTTCGTGGCCCTCGACGATGTGAGCGTCGAGATCCCGTCGGGCTCGCTGACCGCGCTGCTCGGCCCGAGCGGCGGGGGCAAGAGCACACTCCTGCGCGTCGTCGCCGGCCTCGAGACGCCCGATGCCGGCACGGTCGAGATCAACGGGGCCGAGGCCACCGCGTTGCCGCCCCAGCGCCGCAATGTGGGCTTCGTGTTCCAGCACTACGCGGCGTTCAAGCACATGACCGTGTTCCGCAACGTGGCGTTCGGACTCGAGATCCGCAAGGTGCCGAAGCCCGACATCCGGCGCCGGGTCACCGAGCTGCTCGAGCTCGTGCACCTCGAGGGCTTCGCCGAGCGCCTGCCGTCGCAGCTGTCGGGCGGCCAGCGCCAGCGCATGGCTCTGGCGCGCGCCCTCGCGGTCGAGCCATCGGTGCTGCTGCTCGACGAGCCCTTCGGCGCGCTCGACGCCCAGGTGCGCAAGGAGCTCCGCAGTTGGCTGCGGCGCTTGCACGACGAGATGCACGTGACGACCGTGTTCGTCACCCACGACCAGGAGGAGGCCATGGACGTGGCCGACCGCATCGTCGTGATGGCGGGCGGGCGGGTCGAGCAGGTGGGTGCGCCCGACGAGCTGTACGAACGCCCGGCCAACGACTTCGTCATGAGCTTCCTCGGGCCGGTGACGCGGCTCGGCGGGCGGTTGGTGCGACCGCACGACCTGCGCGTCGGTGCCGCTCCGGAGCCGGGCGCGGCGCCCGCCCGGGTGGTGCGGGTGGTGCGCCTCGGTTTCGAGGTCCGCATCGAGCTCGACGTCGAGGGCGACGACGTGTGGGTGCAGGTCACCCGGGATGCGGCTCGGGGCTTGGCGCTTCGGCCGGGCGCGACCGTGTGGGTCAGTGCACCCGAGGTCGAGAGGGCGTGGTCGGTCGACGGTTCCGCCGACGACGGCTCAGCCGAAGTCGACGCTGGCGAACGTCCGCAGCTTCTGCAGGCGATGGCGGGCGTTGATCATGCGGGTGGTGCCTGACTTCGACCGCATCACGAGCGACTGCGTGGAGGCGCCGAGCCGGTCGTAGTGCACGCCCTTCAGCACCTCGCCGTCGGTGATGCCGGTGACCGCGAAGAAGCAGTTGTCGCCGGCGACGAGGTCGTCGGTGAGGAGCACCCGCTCGAGGTCGTAGCCGGCGTCGACGGCGGCCTTGCGCTCGTCGTCGTTGCGAGGCCACAAGCGGCCCTGGATCTCGCCACCCATGCACTTGAGGGCGGCGGCGGCGATGACGCCCTCGGGCGTGCCACCGATGCCGAAGAGGATGTCGGCGCCCGTGTCGGGCCAGGCGGTCGACACGGCCCCGATCACATCGCCGTCCTGGATGAGCCGGATGCGGGCTCCCGTGGAACGGACCTCGGCGATGAGGTCGCTGTGGCGTTCGCGGTCGAGGATGACGGCGGTGACGTCGTGCACCGTCTCGCCCTTGGCCTTGGCCACCGCCTCGAGGTTGTCGGTGACGGTGCGCGTGATGTCGATGGCGCCCGCGGCCTCGGGTCCGACCGCGATCTTCTCCATGTAGACGCACGGGCCGGGGTTGAACATCGTCCCGCGGTCGCTCAGCGCGATGACCGAGATGGCGTTGCCGCGACCCAGCGACGTCAGCGTCGTGCCCTCGACCGGGTCGACGGCGATGTCGGTCTGGGGTGGGGTTCCGTCGCCGATGCGCTCGCCGTTGTAGAGCATCGGGGCTTCGTCCTTCTCGCCTTCGCCGATGACGACGATGCCGTCCATCGGCACGGTCTGCAGCACGACGCGCATGGCATCGACGGCCGCGCCGTCCGCGCCCTCCTTGTCGCCCCGGCCCATCCAGCGCGACGCCGCCAGCGCCGCGGCCTCGGTGACGCGCACGAGCTCGAGGGCGAGGTTGCGGTCGGGGGCCTGCCGGTCGACCATGGCCGGACGTTAGCCGGGGCGCCACGCGCACCGTTCTGCCGTTGGTTTTCGTTCCTCTTCGACGAAGACCAACGGCAGAACGAGTGGGTGCTCGGGGGTTCTGGGTGGGTCAGTGTCGCCGTGGGGGGCGACGCATGGGGTTCCGGATCAACGGCCGGGCCGTCGGGCGTACCGAACGGGCGATGGCCCGCAGCTGCTCTTCGCGGTACTGGACGGCCGAGGCGTGATGGGAAGGATGCGTATACACAATGGGCTCCTGGAAGGAGGGGTGGTCGGCGCGGGTTGCGCCGAACCGGTGGGTGGGTGTTGCGAGACGACGAGCGCGAAGCCCGCGCGGGGCAGGACCGGCTCGGCCGCGTCGGGCCGTGAGGGTCGGGCGGGCGTGCGCCGGTTCGTCAGCCGGCGAGGAGCCCAGTCGACCGCGGGGTGCGGACGCCGATGGGGCCGATGTTGCTGCGCTGCTTCATGGCGTCCTCCTCTCGAACGGTCGTGGGTCGGACTGCACTGTTGCGGGGCCGAGCGGAGCGCGCAAGCGAATTAGCCTCCGGAGCCGTGACCGCCCGGCCCGCCCCGCGCGTGACCGCGGCCATGTGCGCTTTCGGCCGCGTCCTTGCCGAACCCCGCCTGTCACCCG
>DASXAI010000290.1:0-3654 GCA_036406775.1 Acidimicrobiales bacterium | reverse complement strand
GTGGTACTCGTGGGTGACCCAGGCCAGCGCGGTGCGACCCTCGGACCGCAGCGCCTCGGGCCGCACCGCGGCGGCGTCCGGCTTGTCGGAGGCGAACAGCCCGACGGCGTCGGCGCCCAACGTCTGGCCGAAGGCGGGCATGCAGAAGCTCGACGACGTGCCGATGGCCGCCAGCAGCGGGACGTGCTGGGCCACGAGGGCCCGGCGCAGCGCCACGCCGTCGTCGAGGTAGGCCGACACGTACAGGGCGTCCGGGTGCGCGGCCGCGATGCGGCGGACCACGGCGTTGTAGTCGTCGCCGACCTTGTACGAGAAGCGGCCGACGAGGTCGAGTCCGGCGGCCTCGATCTCGGCCTCGGCCCCGGCCGCGACCGCACGGCCGTAGGGGTCGTCGACGTACGCGACCGCGTACCGCAGCGGTCGGGCCGGCTGCAGCATCGGCGTGAGCACGTCGTTGACGAAGGCGATCCCCGACTGGCCGAGGTTCCCTCCCATCGGTGCCATGCGGATGAAGTTGGTGCCGCCGTGGACGCCGCCGTCGGTCTCGCCGACCGCTCCGGTCTCCCAGAACAGGAGATGGCGCTTGGTCGCCTCGGCGGCCGCGACTGCGGAGATCGACGACCCGTGGCTGCCGACGACCAGCTGCACGTGGTCGCGCTGAAGCGTGTCGAACGCGCTGGGCACGGCCTCGGCGCGGTCGGCGGGCGCGACCACCGCCTCGATGGTGCGCTCCGGTCCGAGCACGTGGTGCTGGTTGGCCCACTGGATGGCGAGCTCGGCACCGTGCAGCTCCTGGGTGCCCTGCATGCCCTGCGCACCGGCGGTCGGGTAGAGGAGGCCGATCCTCAACGCGCTCGAGCCGGCGGTGGGGGAGGCCGAGCCGCACGCCGCGATCGCGCCCGAGCCGACGACGACGGCGAGCGCGATGAGCACGCGGGGGAGCCTCACCGGAGGACCACCAGCACGTTGGCGAGGACATGGGTCGCGGCGGGCACCGTCCAGCGCCCGGACGCCCATCGCTGCCACGACAGCACCAGTCCGGCGGCGAGGTCGAGGGGGAGGACCCACCACCCGTAGACCGTCACGTGCACGAGCGCGAAGAGCGCGGCGGAGCCCGCCACCGCGACCGTGGGGCCGTGGACCCGCTCGATGGCCGCGTAGGTGAGGCGGCGGAAGAACGCCTCCTCGGCCACCGCCGCGAGCACCGACAGGACGACCAGGCGCCCGGAGAGCGGCCCGGGTGCGTGCCCGCCGCCGCCGAACCGTCCCGCCGCGAACGCGAGCACGCCGACCGTCAGCACGGCCGCGGCCACCCGCCGCGGCGCCACCGGCGTGCGGGCCAGCGGCCACAGCGCGCCGACTGCGAGCAGCCCGGTGAACAGCGCGACCAACACCCCGGCCGCCCCGGCCGCGCCCACCGCCTCGACGACGACCGGCCGCAGCACGAGCGCCGCGCAGCCGAGGGCCACCACGCCCGCAGTGAGTCCCGCAAACCGTCCGTTCTCGAGGCTGAGCGTCGCGGGTTCCGCGACGCTCAGCCTCGAGCTCGCCGTCGTGAGGCTCGCGGTCATTGGGCCTTCACCGTGAACAGCACGGCGGCGACGACCCGGTTGGCGAACGGCAGGTGGTCCTTGGCGACGAACTCAGCCTGGATCGAGTGCTGCCCGGGTGCGAGCCCCGTCACCTGCTGGCTCGTCGTGAACGCCATCGAGACGAGCTTGCCGTCGACCGAGAGGTGGATGTGGCCCTCGGTGCCCGAGAGCTTGCCCGTCGTCTGCGGCACCACCTTGGCCCCTTGCAGCTGGAGGGTGACCGTGACGTCGGGCCCGACGACCTGGTTGGGCGAGGGCTCGACGATGGCCAGACGGGCCGACGTCGATGGCCGCTTGCCGCCGCCACCCGCCGACGACCCGCCCGAGTCCGAGCCGCAGCCGGCGACCAGCCCGGCCACGGCGACCACGACGAGGGCGACGAGGGCGAGGCGGCGCATCACGTCACCAGTCCTGGCGGGTCCGGCCGCTCGGCCGGCGGCGGCCGAGGACGACGGCGATGATGGCCAACACCAGGGCGACGCCCCCGATCGCGAGGGCGACGTTCGCCCGCCGGGTGTACGTGCTCGAGCTGGACTTCTTCGCGGCCTTGTCCCCGCTGGACGACCCGGCCGCGGTCGCAGTGACCGGCACCGTGACGTCGTCGCTCGTGCCGTCGGCGTGGGCCAGCGTGACCGTGAAGTTCAGGGTGCCCGGTTGATCGGCGCCCTCGATCTCGAAGCCGAACTGCTGGAAGGTGTCGGTCGGAATCGTGCCGCCGCTCCAGATGGCTTGATCGGCCGACTTCTGCACGCTCCAGCCGTCGGGTGTGCGGGTGGCGCCGCCGAGCTCGAGCCCGGGCGGCGCCTTCACGGTGACGGTGTTGATGTCGGTGGCGTCGTCGTTCGCCGTGCTCAGCGTGAAGAAGGTCGGCTTGCCAGTGGTGATCGTCGCCGGGTTGATCTCCTCGTGCGCGGCCGCTGGCAGGGCCGTGGCGAGGATGAGGGCGGCGGAGCCGGCGAGGGCGAGGACGAGACGTCGCATGGTTGGTTTCTCCGTTCGGGAGTCAGGGTTTGGGGAGCTTGAAGTTGATGGTCGTGGCCGGCCCGCCGGTGTCGCCCACCGTGACCCGGGCCGTGTACGGGCCGGCCGACGGTCGGTCGGCGTCGCCGGCGAAGTGGCCGGGCGCGAGCAGTCGCATGGCGACGGTCGCGGGCTTGCCGCCGGTGGGTCCGAGCTGCAGCGAGGTGTTGGTCACTGCGGCGGCGGCGAGACCCTGCGCGTCGACGAAGGTGAGGTGGACCTGGTTCTGACCAGGCTTGCTGGGATCGAGGAACAGCTGGACGGTGTACCGGCCCACGTGCGCCTCCTTGTTCACCGGCCCGCGGGCGGCGAGGGCGAGCGAACGGCCCGGCACCATCGCCACCAGGCCGGCGGCGAGGGCGACGGCGGCGCCGAGCACGAGGACCTCGGCCACGGCGCTGCGCTGGAACGTGCGGACCGCCTTCGTCCCCTCGCCGGGCGTGCGGAGGCGGGGCGGGACGATCCAGCGGTGGAAGGCGGCGAGGACGAGGGCCAGCTCGAGCAACGCGATCTTCAGGCACAGGACCCGGCCGTAGCTCGTGCGCCACAGGTCCGAGAACGACGACAGGTTGGCGAAGGAGTTCACGGTGCCCGTCACGAGGACGACGACGACGGCGATCACGGCGACGCGTCCGAACCCGCGCACGATGTCGCTCACGAGCGCGGGTCGCCCGTCGTCGGGGGCCCGCTTCCACGCCGGCCGGGCGACGACCACGAGCGCGCCGAGGCCGCCGACCCACACACCGACGGCCAGGAGGTGCGCGGCGAGCGACACGACGTCGAGCCACGGTCGCGAATCGGTGCGGGCATGCCCGTTCCACGGCACGACGAGGCACAGGACGGTGACGAGCACGGCCAGCAGGACGAGCCAGACCCGCGGCGACAGGCCGAGCACGAGGTGGTCACTGATCAGCGCGGCCACCGGCAGGGCGAGCAGCACGGTCATCGCCATCTGCGCCAGCCACACGTGGCCGAACGTCGTCCGCAGGACCTCGTTGAGGACGCTCGGCTCGATGGCCTCGGTGAACGGGAGCCCCGACAC
>DASXAI010000289.1:0-4629 GCA_036406775.1 Acidimicrobiales bacterium | reverse complement strand
CTCGGCCGGTACGGCATCCGCGTGAACGCGGTGGCCCCGGGCGCCGTCGGGTCGGGGAACTACGACCAGCCCGAGAACCAGTGGGGCGTCGACGACATCAACCCGCTGGCGGCGCCGCGCGCGCAGGACATCGCCAACGCCGTCCTGTTCCTGTCGTCCGGCCTGGCGGCCCGCATCACCGGCCAGACGCTCGTCGTCGACGGCGGGGCCACGACGCGCCAGGCCTGGGAGATCAGGGCCGAGAACATCCCGCTCTACCGGCAGTTCTGACCGATGGACATCGGCGTCGGGCTGCCCATGAAGGCGCTCCGGCGAGACGAGCTGACAGCCTTCGCGCGCCAGGTCGAGGACGGGCCGTTCGACTCCATCAGCCTCGGTCAGCGACTGACGTTCGAGAGCAACGACCCCATGATCGCCCTCACGTTCGTGGCCGCCATCACGAACCGGATCCGGCTGCTGACCTCGGTGCTCTGCCTCCCGTACCACCGCGAGGGCGTCACCGGTCAGCAGGCCGCCACCCTCGACCGGTTGTCGGAAGGGCGCTTCAGCTTCGGCATCGGCCTGGGTGGCCGAGCCAGCGATTTCGCCGTCGCCCCGGCCCCGTTCGAGCGCCGCGGTGAGCAGTTCGAGGCCCAGGTGCTGGCGCTGCGCCGCATGTGGCGCGGCGAGGCCGCGTTCGACGGCACGGAGGGCGTCGGCCCGACCCCGTTCACCCCGGGCGGCCCCGAACTGATCTTCGGCGTCTTCGCCCCGAAGGGCCTCCAGCGGGCGGGCCGGCTCGGCGACGGCATCCGCAGCTTCAGTTTCTCGCCCCAGGTCGACCTGCACCTCGAGCGCTACGCCGTGGTGGAGCAGGCGTGGGCCGAGGCCGGGCGCGCCGGGCGGCCCAAGTTGATCACGGCCACGCACTTCGCCCTTGGGCCCGACGCCCGCCGCACGTACGAGGAGCACGTGCGCACGTACTACGGGTACTCCGCCGAGATCATGGCCCAGGCCCTCACCGACGACGCCCCCACGTCGCCGGACAAGGTGCTGGCCACCATCGAGCGCTTCGAGGCGGCCGGCATCGACGAGTTGGTGTTCACGGCGACGACGGCCGACACCATGGACGCCGTCGACCGGCTGGCGGAGGTGGTGGCGGCGCGCTGACCGTCAGACGGTGGCCGGCGGCAGGATCTCGAGGAAGCCGCCCCCTACACGCACGTCGAAGTCGGTGCCGTCGTCGAGGGTCAGCCGGCCGGTGCGGCCGACGTAGCGGCTGAGCTCGTGGTGGAACGACGCCCGGCCGACGCCGTTCGAGGGGTAGATCACCACCCGAGCCCAGACGTCGAGCGGATCCTGCAGGTCAGTCAGTTGGAGATGGCCCCTCACTCACCCAAAGGTAGGAGAGCCGTGGAACCGGCTCCAACATCAGATCGTGATCGGACACCGCGGCGCCAGCGGCTACCGGCCCGAGCACACACTCAGCTCGTACCGGCTCGTTCGAGGTCGGGAACCTCAAGATGCTGGACACCATGACCAAGGTCGGCTTGGTGCAACTCATGGACGCCGCGAACCTCCGGCCGTGGGACTTCGTAGCGGGCGGCGATCCCCGGACGTACGGCGATCTGATGACGCCGACGGGTCTGCGGGAGGTCGCCACCTACGCCGACGGCATCGGCCCGTCGAAGGACTCGATCGTGCCGCGAGACGCCCAGGCCCACCTCCTGCCACCCACGACGCTCGTGCGCGACGCCCACCGCGCCGGCTTGGTCGTGCACCCGTACACGTTCCGTCGTGAGAACAACTTCCTCCCGGTCGACTTCCGCCAGGGCAACCCGTCGAGCCCGCTCTACCTGGCCGCTCCTGGCGACTTCCCGGCCGAGCTGCGTCTGTTCTTCGGCCTGGGCGTCGACGGCCTGTTCACCGACAACAGCGACATCGCGGTGGCGGTGCGCTCGACGCGCTGACGCCACGCGACGTTTGTCCCTCCGGCCCATCGGGAACGCGTGTCCCGACAAGGAGGTACCGATGGACGCGGGACCTGAGTACCGACGAGCGGAGACGCGCTACGAGTCCGAACGACCGCCGGCGCTGTACGAGCGACGGGTCGCGACGGCCCGCACCTTCCACGTCTCACCGGCGCAGATCATCACCGCGCTGGCCGGCATCGTCCTGCTCGTGATCGGACTGATCGCCGTGGCCAAGGGCGGGCTGTCCGGCCCCGTCACGGACCCGGTGGTCGACGTGGCCGGCTTCTCGCACACGCCGCTGCTCGGTCTGATCGAGGCTGGCGTCGGGCTCGTGCTCCTGGCGTGCGCGCTGTGGGGCAGTCGGGCGAGTGGCGTCTTCATGGGGACGGTGATCGCGGTGGCCGGCATCGTCGTGGTCGCCACGCCCTCGTCGTTCGCCGACACGCTGGCGACCGAGGCCTCGTACGGCTGGTTCCTGGTCGTGCTGGGCGCCGTCGTGGCCCTGGCGTGCCTCGCCATCCCGGACCGGCGCTCCTCGCGCACGGTCGTCTACAACTAACCGACGGGGCAGCGCTGTGGATCGGGCTGCAGCGGCGGCCCGTCGACCGAGCAGTAGAGCCGGCGGGCCGACCGCGACACGCGGGTCCGTGGTCTGAGACCGATGGAGCAGACCGGCGCGGCGATGGCGGCGATCACGGCCGTGATCAGCAGCCCGGTCCGGAAGGCGTCCGTGACCTGATCCGGGTTGGTGGCCGTCGACAACCCGGACACGGTGGGGATCACCGCCAAGGAAGCAAGGGCGGCGGTGCGGGCGATGGCGTTGTTGACGCCCGAGGCGATGCTGACCTCGTCGGGGTCGACCGAGCCCATCACCGTGGCCGTGAGCGGCGCCACGAACGTCGTGAGCCCGAGGCCGAACAGCAGGGCGCCGGGAAGGACATCCGTCCACCACGACACGTCCGGCCCGATGCGGCTCAACAGGAGCAGCCCGAGGGCCACGAGCAGCGGACCCACCGTGAGCTGGGCTCGGGGACCGATCCGTTGCGCCAGCTCGCCCGACTTGGCCGAGAACAACAGCATGAGCACGGTGGCCGGCAACAAGGCGATGCCGGCCTCCAAGGCCGACCAGCCGGCGCCCACTTGCAACTCGTAGGCCACCAGGAAGAACGACACGCCGATGGCGGCGTAGAGGACCACGGTGGCGAGATTGGTGACAGTGAACTCGCGGCTCGCGAACAACGACGGCGGCACCAACGGATCGTGGGCGTGGAGCATCCGGTAGACGAACGCGATGGCGCCGACCACAGCGACAGCAGCGGCGATCATCACGCCGGTGTCGTCCCAGCCCCGGGGCCCCGCTTCGGTGAGCGCCCACGTGGCGGCGCCCAGGGTCACGACGCCCAACGCCGCGCCGACCACGTCGAGACCCTTGCCCGCGTGCGGATCCCGCGTCTCGGGCACCGCCGCCGTCGTGCAGGCCACCACGACCACCGCCACCGGCACGTTGATGAGGAACGCCCAACGCCAACCCGGGCCATCGACGAGCCAGCCGCCGAGGAACGGCCCGATGGCGCCGGCCACGCCGCCCAACCCCGACCACGCGCCCACCGCCTTGGCCCGGTCGCGCCGGCGGAAGCTGGCCTGGAGGATGGCCAGGCTGCCGGGGGTCAAGAGGGCGGCCCCGACACCCTGGAGCACGCGAGCAACGACGAGGACCTCGACGTTCGGGGCCGCGCCGCAGAGGGCCGACGCCGCCGCGAACCAGACGGTCCCGATCAGGAAGATCTTGCGCCGGCCGTAGTGATCCCCGAGGGCGCCGCCGAGCAAGATGAGTGACGCCAGCGCCAGCAGGTAGCCCGTCAGGACCCACTGCAGCGAGCTGATGCTGGCCCCGAAATCGTCACCGATGTGGGGAAGGGCCACATTGACGACGGTGGCATCGAGGCTGGCCATGCCGCTGGCCCCGACCGTCGCCACCAACGCCAGGCGGCCCTTGGCCGAGCGGAGGGCCAGGCCCTCCTCGGGAACGGCGGTGATGGCGCCGGACCCCGTGGTTGCTTCGTGCGACGGCGTCGTCATGGCATCACGTCTGATCCACGATAGACAGCCGCCGAGCGTTGGCGGCAGGTGGACACTGTCACGCGAAGGGAGCGAGGGTCAGACGATGGCGACAACCCGGCAAGACTCGCTCGGGACGACCCGCGGCGCGGCGCTGTCGGTAGCCGACCGGGAGGCCAAGGGACGGGCGGCCCGAGCCGCGGTGCCCCGCTCCAGCCATGCCACCTGGGCGCCCGCTCCGGATCGGGCCGATCCGATTTCGGTGCTCGAGGCGCAGGAGACGACGCGCGTGCCCGAACTCCTCCCGCTCCGCCACGCCCGCATGGTGGCGTCGCCGTTCGCCTTCTTCCGCGGCGCCGCCGCCGTCATGGCCACCGACCTCGCGACCACCCCGACGTCGGGCCTCCGCGTCCAGGCCTGCGGCGACGCCCACCTCGTGAACTTCGGCGGGTACGAGTCGCCCGAACGGTCGCAGGTCTTCGACATCAACGACTTCGACGAGACGATCCCGGGCCCGTGGGAGTGGGACGTGAAGCGCCTCGCGGCCAGCTTCGCGGTGGCCGCACGCGATCTCGGCCACGAGGACGCCGCGGCCCGCGCCGCGGTCGGCTGCGCCCTG
>DASXAI010000288.1:0-3317 GCA_036406775.1 Acidimicrobiales bacterium | reverse complement strand
GACCAGCTCGAGCACTCGTTGCAGACCGCTACCCGGGCCGAGCGGGCCGGCGCCGACCTCGACGTCGTGGTGGCGTCGTTGTGCCACGACATGGGCAAGGCCCTCACCAACGTCAACCACCCCGCCATCGCGGCCGAGATGATCAAGCCGTGGGTGAGTCCCGACGTGTACTGGATGGTCCAGGTCCACCAGGACTTCCAGGGTCTCCACTACTACGCCCGCATGGGGCTCGACCCGATGATGCGACGCCGCCACGCCGGCCACCCCGCCTACGAGCTGGCCGAGCGGTTCGCCGACGAGTGGGATCAGACCGCCTTCGACCCCGGCTACCGCTCGCTCCCGCTCGAGCACTTCGAGCCGATGGTGCGCGAGGTCTTCACCCGGCCACCGCGCCGCTGACGGTCAGCTCGCGAGCGGTACGAACAGCGCCAACTTGCCCGTGCGCGGGTCGCGAGGGAGCGACGGCACGGGCCGCACCATGACGTCGGCATCGACGACACCGACGGCGCCCAGACCGTGGCGGATGTCGGCGGCCAGACCGGGCGCGTCGAGACCGCTGGGGGCGACGACGTCGACCACCACCCCGCCCGTCACTTGGCGGATCTGGTAGTCGACGACCGCGGCGGCGTTGGCCAGACGGGTCGTGATGACGTGCGGGTGGACATCGCGGCCGTCGAAGCGCAGGACGTCGGCGGCGCGGCCTTCGACATCGGCGCGCAAGTGGCCGTCGCCCGTCGTCGCCGGCGCGGCTACGAAGCGGTCCTCGATGCGGTAGCGGATGAGCGGCTGGGCCTGGTTGTAGAGGTTCGTCACGAGGATGGACGACGACGGCATGCCGGGCGGGACGGGCCGATCGTCCTCGTCGACGAGCTCGACGATGCAGGTGTCGTCGGCGAACACGAGCGATGGCTCGTCGGGCGCACTGGCGCCGACGAGGCCCTCGCTGGAGCCGTACACGTTGGCCAGGGGCACGCCGAACCCGGCGGTGATGGCGGCGCGGAGGTCGGGCCGTAGCGTCTCGCTCGTGGCCGTGACCGAGACGGGGGCGATGTGCAGCCGGCCGGCTCGGCGCTCAGCCGCCAGTTGGGCCAGCACACTCGGGTAGCCGTACAGCAGCGGCGCACCGATGTCGTTGAGCCGGTTCACGATCTCGGCGAGCGGCCGCGTCACCGGGACCGGCACGAACTCCATCGGGCTGCCGGCGAGGATGCAGGGCACGGCGCCCGTGGCGTGAATCGGTGACGCCGCCGCCACCATGGCGATGCGGACACCCGTCGGCGGTCCGCCCGACGCCGCGGCGGCGCGGGCCATCGCCGCCCGCATGAGGGTGGCGCCGAAGGTGGCGAAGGCCGCCGGGTCGAACACGAAGAAACCCCGGCGCCCGGTGCTGCCTCCGGTGGTGAGCACGACGTAGTCGCCGGCGACGGGCACGGGCTCGGTGGTCGTGGCCGCGATCGCCTGCTCGACGACGGCCCGGGTGAGACGACGGTCGGTGACCACGTCGTCGAAGGCGTCCATCATCTCCGCCTTCGTCATCACCGGCACGCGCGCGAGGTCGTCGAGCTCGAAGGTGTCCGGGTTCAGTCCGGCCAGCCGCGCGCGGTGGAACGACGACCGCTCCTTGGCCACGGCCAGCAGGGCGCGGCACCGGTCGCGCTGCGCGGCGACGATGCGGGGCCGGTCCCAGGTGAGGCGGTCGATGTGATCGGGGAGCGACGCGAACAACGCCTGCTGGGCGCGCCGCCGGAACGAGTCGAACGTATTCATCGACCGTCCTCCTCCGGCGCGCCGATGAGTCGCGCGAACAGAGCAGTGGGAAGTTCGTCGCCCACCACGCCGGGCATCGCCAGCTCCTCCAGGAAGGCACCGACGTCACAGATCAGGCCACCGACCGCCAGCACGTCGAGCGGAAGGGCCGACTCGATGCCCTTCGACGCCACGAGCGTCCCCAGCGCCTCGGCGATGCCCGCCACCGTGCGCTCGTGGACCTTGCGGTAGCGGGCCTGCAGCTCCGGGTCGCGGGCGGCCACGACGCGGAACTCGAGCACGGCCAAGCGCCACTCCGGATCAGCCCGTGAGGTGGCGAAAACCTGCCCGATGAAGGAGCGGACGGTGCCCCGCTGCGCGAGCGACTGGCGCTGGCCCTCGGCTCGTTCCTCGATCCGCGACTCGAGCAGCGAGAGGAACAAGTCGGCCTTGCTGGCGAAGTGCGAGTAGACGGCGCCCTTGGAGAAGCCGGCCGCTTCGGCGATGGCGTCGAGGCTGGCACCGGCGTAGCCGAGCTCCCGAAACACCCGGCGGGCCGCCGCCAACAACTCGGCGCGATTCCGAGCGACCTGTTCGGCGCGGGGAAGGCCTTGTCGCCGCCTCGGAGCCGTCGTCGTTGCCATACCAGTGGTATCGAATACTATCGGTATCGATTTGTCAATGGACGGCTGACCAGGTGCGAGGGTTACCCTCCCACCAGGCGTCATGGGGGTGCCGCATGAGAGAACCGTTCCTGCATCGCGTGTCGAGCTACGACGAGTTGTGGAAGGAGGTCGACTTCCGCGACTTCCCGGTCCCCGAGCGGTTCAACATGGGCGTGGCGTGCCTCGACGACCAGGATCCGGGCGCCACCGCGCTGACGATCGTGGCCAAGGACGAGTCGAGCGCGAGCTACACGTTCGGCGACGTCCGCGACCGCGCCGATCGCCTGGCCAACGGGCTCGCCGGCTTGGGGATCGGGCCCGGCGACGTCGTGGCCGTCGTCAACCCGGCGTCGCTGGAGACGGCCGTCGGCTACATGGCCATCTTCCGCATGGGCGCCGTCGTGTTGCCGCTGTCGTCGCTGTTCGGACCCGACGCCCTGTCGTTCCGCCTTCGCAACGGCGAGGCCAAGACCGTCATCACGTCCGCGGCCAATCGCCCCAAGGTGCGGGAGGCCCTTGCCGGGGTCGACGCGTCCATCGTGGTCATCGGGCCGACGGCCGAGGAGGACGAGCACTCCTTCGAGGAGTTGATCGCCGGCGCCTCACCCGAGTTCACGCCCGTGATCACGGGCGCGGAGGATCCGTGTCTGCTCATCTACACGTCGGGCACGACGGGCGATCCCAAGGGAGCGTTGCACGCCCATCGCTTCGTCTTCGGCCACATCACCGCCTTCGAGACTGTCTACGACTTCTTCCCGCAGCCGGGCGACGTCCTCTGGTCGCCGGCCGACTGGGCGTGGATCGCCGGAATCATGGACATCCTGATTCCGGCCTGGTGGTACGGGTTGCCCGTGGTGGTCGACCTCGACACCGTCTTCAACGCCGACCGGGCGGTCTGGCTGATGC
>DASXAI010000287.1:0-12495 GCA_036406775.1 Acidimicrobiales bacterium | reverse complement strand
TCACGGCATCCACTTCTGTCTGGGAGCCGCGCTGGCCCGGATGGAAGGACAGTTCGCGCTCACGTCGTTGCTGTATCGGTTCCCGCAGCTGCGTCTCGCCGCTCGGCCCGACGACCTGCACTGGGGCCACGGCGACGGCCTCGTCCTACGCGGCCTCTCCGACCTGCCCGTCGTACCCGGCCCCGCCCGGGCGCGCCCGGCCGGCGACGAGACAAAGGAAGGGACACCCTCGATGACCCGCAAGGTCGCTGACTGTCGCGACTTCCCCAGCGAGACGGCATGCACGCTCACCATCTCGGGTACCGAGATGGAAGTCCTCCAGGCCGCGGCCGAACACGCGGTGTCGACCCACGGCCACGTCGACGGGCCCGAGCTGCGAGCGCAGATCCGGGCCATGCTCAAGGACGAGGTCGCGTCGGGCTGAACGCGCTCGTTCCGTGGCCTGAGGCAATCTGGCCGATGTGAGCGACATGACGACGGTCGACCAGCTCGTGGGCGCCATCCGCGCTGGCGATGTGCACCACGTCGAGCGCCTGGTGGCGTCGGAACCCGTTCTGGCGACGTCGGCACTCGGAGGCCGGCACGGCACTCGAACGCCGCTGCACGTCGTCGCCGACTGGCCCGGCTATTTCCCCAACGGCCCGCGGATCGCGCTGGTCCTGTTGGCGGCCGGGGCCGACCCGAACGCTCGCGAGCCGGGAGAGAAGTCGGAGACGCCGTTGCACTGGGCCGCCAGCAGCGACGACGCCGACGTGGCCCGGGTGCTGATCGACGGTGGCGCCGACGTCAACCTCTCGGGCGGTTCCATCGGCACGCCGCTCGACAACGCCATCGGGTATGGATGTTGGAACGTCGCCCGCTTGCTCGTCGAGCGCGGCGCGCGCGTCGAGAACCTCTGGGTCGCGGCCGCCCTCGGCATGGTCGATCGGCTCGAGGAGCTTGTGTCCGCCCGGTCCGACGCGGACGTCGACGGGGTGTCCCAGGCGTTCTGGCATGCCTGCAACGCCGGACAGCGACGGGCGGCGGAGTTCCTCCTCGACGCCGGCGCCAACGTGAACTGGGTCCCCGACTATGCCCAAGGAACGCCGCTCGACGCCGCCCAGCAACGCGGCACCCAGCAGGAGAACGTGATCACCTGGCTTCGAGAACGAGGGGCGCGTACCGCAGATCAGACTGGGTGACGTCGTCGCGTCACCAGCACGAGCGCGACGCCGAGTGGCACCAAAAGGACGCCCACGAAGACGAGCGGCCCAGGGTCAGATGATCCTGTTGCCGGGAGCGTCGCCGGGAGGGTGGCAGGCGAGGTGCTGGGAACGGTGGCGGGCTCCGTCGTCGGGGGAGAGGTGGGCGGCGTGGTGGTGGTGGTGGTCGTGGGGGGCGGGGGCGTGTTCGTGATGGTGAGAAGGCACGGCCCGCCGTCAGGCGGGCAGCTGACGAATCGGCTCGAGAGGTCGACCGGGAACGTGATGTCGACCGTGTTGCCTGGGAAGCCTTCCTCCTGCACGGTGAGCACGCTGGTCGTCGCCACCAGCAGCCCGTCTCGGGGCACCGACGGATCGGCCTCGTCGCGGTAGTCGCACAGGAGCTGTGCAGAAACCACGCGGCAGGTGGCGGTGCCGAGCGGGGTGGAGTCGGTTGCGCTCACGACGCTGGAAACCGTCAGGGTGAACTGAGCCGGGACGTCGGCGGGGGGTTGCGACCCGGTGCCGACCCACTGCTTGTCGATGACGATCCGCGGCAACTCGGCGCAGTTGCCCAGTCCCTGGTTGAGGGCGTCGAGCAGCATGCCCGGCCCACTGGTGTTGAACATGCCCAAGCCGGCCGCCTCGGCCTGACTACGTACTGAGGCCGTGTAATAGCTGCCGTGGGGCCCGACGGTCTCCAGGGGCGCACCGATGGTGAGATCGAGTTGGAAGTTGCAGGTGACCGCGGCGGGCGGGATCGTTACTCGGAGACTGTTCACCCCAGCGTTGAGGCACGGGTCGCTTCCCGACTGGCACCAGGCGAACTCCTCGGCGCCGGTCGGCCCGCGTACGAGCGCCTGGTCGCTGGCGATGTCGAACGTCGGCCCGTTCGTCTTCTTCACCGACATCGAGACGCCCACATCCTCACATCCCGACGTCCAGCTGTCCCATTGGGCGACGACCGTGTCGCCGGGGAACACGCTGGGAGTCGGAAAGGTCTCGAACCGACGACTGGAGCGGACCGTGGCGTAATCACCCGTCGGACCCGGGTCGGTCGTCCACTGAGCAGGGCGGGTGGGAGTGCCGGGGCCAGGAATGAGGAAGAACCGCAGGCCCTGCACCACTCCGCGCCCGTCTGTCGCGCAGGACGCGGGAATCGAGCCCGCCGCTGGATACGCGCCATAGTCCGTCGCGATGACCGGCGGAGGTAGCGCCCCCGCCACTTGGCCGACCGCCTCCTAGACAAGCGCTCCTCCGCTGAGCAGCGCGACGGCCGCGCCGAAGCAAGCGAGTCGAACGCGTGGACGCATGATCCCTCCCCGGTGTTCGCGGGGACCATACCACTCAATTCAGACTTCGAGGCGTCACAATACAGCTACTCAGAGCAGACAGATCGTGCGGTATGGCGAGGTTTGAGACCAACAGCAAGATCGCGCTTTTCTTGACGAGACGAGCACCAACCGTGACTCATTCACCACATGACTTCCCATAAGAGTCGACCACGCGCGAACTGTGTTGACTCTTGGTGCGGCGCGTCCGGCGAGTGCCACAACCAGTGTTCGCCGTGGCCGTGCCGGGGAAGACCAGGTTCGGCCAGGTCGTGCCAGTAATGTCCGGGGCCCATGGCGGGAGAGGCTCCACCGGCGCCCGGGCGTGACCGCTGGCGATTCGTTCCCATCGTGGGCTGGCTGCGCTCCTACGACCGGCGCTGGCTGCGAGGCGATCTCATCGCCGGCGTCGCCGTCGCCGCCCTCATCGTCCCGAAGAACCTCGGCTACGCCGGCATCGCGGGGATCCCGCTCCAGAACGGTCTGTATGCCGCCGCCGCCGGGGCCATCCTCTACCCGATCTTCGGAACGAGCCGGCAGATCTCGACCGGACCGAGCTCGGGGTTGGCCGCCGTGGCCGCCAGCGCCGTCGCCGTCGCCGGCGTCACGGGGGTCGACGACGTCGCGGCGTTCGTGGCGATGATCACCCTCCTGTCCGGCGCCGTGTTCCTCCTCCTGGCCGTGCTCAAGATGGGCTGGATCGCCCAGTTCCTCTCGCGAGCAGTGGTCACCGGCTTCCTGTTCGGCGCGGCCATCGACGTCGTGATCGGGGAGCTGCCCAAGCTCACGGGCACCGAGACCACCGGCTCCAACCCGCTGCAGGAGCTCTGGTCCTGGCTGGGTTCGCTCGCTGACACCGATCGGGCGACGCTGATCGTCGGCGGCGTGGCGCTCGTGGTCGTCTTCGGGTTGAGGATCGTCGCGCCGCGCATCCCGGGGGCGCTCGTGCTCGTGGTCGGCGGTCTTGTCGCCTCGCGACTCTTCGACCTCGGCGCTCACGGCGTCGCCCTCGTGGGTGACGTGCCGAGGGGCCTGCCGACTCCAGAGCTCCCCGACCCGCAGCTGCTGTGGCATCACGCCGGGACAATGGCGCTCGCCGCGGTGGCGCTCGTCCTGATCGGGTTCTCACAGACGGCGGGCGACTCGAGGATGTTCGCCGCCAAGCACCGCTATCGCATCGACATCAACCAGGAATCCGTCGCCCAAGGCATGGCGAACGTCGGCGCCGGCCTGTTCCAGGGCATGCCCGTCTCCACCAGCCTGTCCGCCAGCTCGCTGAACGACCACACCGGCGCGCGCACCGGCCTGGCCTCGCTGACCTCGGGTGTCGTCGTCCTGTTGACGCTGCTCCTGCTGGCCCCGCTCTTCTCCGACCTACCCAAGCCCGTGCTCGCGGCGCTGATCATCGAGGCCGTCGTCATGGGCATGATGGACGTGCCGGAGATGCGCCGCCTCGCGAGGGTGCAGCGCTTCGACTTCTGGATCGCGATCGCGGCCATCGCCGGAACACTTCTGTTCGGCGTGCTGGCCGGCGTCATCATCGGCATCGCTCTCTCCCTCGTCTGGCTCGTCTCCGTCGCCACCCGTCCGCCGATGCCGGTGCTCGGACGAGACCCGGACTCACGGGCGTTCCGGGAGCTCGACGACAATCCCGGCGACGAACAGTTTCCAGGGGTCGTGATCCTCCGGCTCGACGGCGGTCTCTTCTTCGCCACCTCGGACGCTCTGGAGGATCGGGTTCGCGAGGTCGCACTGTCGACTCCCGACATCGCCGGGATCGTGCTCGATTGTGTGGCCATCGAGTTCATCGACTCGCAGGGCACGGCGAAGATGCACGAGATCCTCGACTTGATGGAACAGTCCGGCGTGACCCTGCGGCTGGCGCGGGTGAAGCCAGCGGTGCGTGTGCTGCTGGAGCGAGACGGGGTGCTCGTCCGCATCGGCGACGACCGCATCCACGAAGGGGTCGCGCAGGCCGTCGAAGCCCAGATGGCCGCGGCTCCCGGCGCCGCGCCCACATCGCCTTGACGCAGGTGCTCAGCGGGCGAAGCGAGCGAGGACGACTCCGTGGCGCAGGCCGCGGTCGCTCACCGTCACGGACGTGTGGTCGAGCTTGGCGAGGATCGTGCGGACGATGCACGCGCCGGCGAGGATGACCTCGGCGCGCGCCGGTTGGAGTCCGACGATCTCACGTCTCTGGTCGGCATCACGGGTGCGATAGAGCTCGATCTGCCGATCGATCTCGTCGAGATCGAGCACCGTCCCCTGCACGACGTCGGCGTCGTACTGCGCCAGGCCGTGCTTCACGGCCGCCAGGTTGGTCGCGGTGCCGCCGATCGCCACGACGGCATCGGGACTCGGATGGCCGTCGAGACGGTCGAGGTCGTGGGCGATCGCCTCGAGGGCGGCGTCGAGGGTGTCCGTCGACACCGCGGAGGCGAGCCCGTAGCGCTCGGCGACTCGCACCGCTCCCACGTCCACACTGAACTGTTCGTCGACGTGCTCGTCCTGCCCGAAGGTGAACTGGGTGCTGCCGCCGCCGGAGTCGAACACGACGAGCCGGCCTCGGGCCGCGGGAAGCGCTGATGTCGCCGCGAGATACGCCAGTCGAGCTTCTTCCTCGCCCGGGATGACCTCGACGGTGACCCCGCTCCGGGCCTGGACGGCGTCGACGAGTTCGGCCCGGTTGGGTGCGGACCGAAGCCCAGCCGTACCGACGGCGGCGACGGCGACGGCGTTTCGCTGGCGCGCCTCGTCGACCATGCCCGCGATGGCGGCCACGGTCCGCTGGATCGGCTCCGGCGCGAGCTGGCCGGAGTCGTCCAGCCCTTCACCCAGGCGCGTGACCTCGGCGCGGTCGACGACCGTCGCCATCTCTCCGTCGGCTCGACGCTCGGACAGATGGAACTTCACCGAGTTCGTGCCGACGTCGATGACGCCGTAGCGACGGGCGCCGAAGCCGACCATCGTCTTGAGCCCAGGGGCAACGCTCACGTTGCGACGACCCTCGAGCCCGAACTTGCGGATGGTGGCCGACACGAGCGCAGGGTCCGGCGACTCGAGGGCGAGGGTGTGGGTCGTGGTACCGCCCGCCCGCACCTCGGTCAACTCGACCATGCACTCATCGATCACGTAACGCGATCACCGCTTGAAGACAGGGACACTGAGCAGCTCAGGATTCGGCTGCACCAGCTCCGTCTCGATGGCCTCCAGTGTGTAGGCCGCTCGCTCGAGCGGAGGCACCACGACGTCGAGGGTCGTCAGCACCGCCGCCGTGTCGTCGGCCGAGAGGGGAGAGCTCGCCTTCATCACGGGCATCCACAGTTGGAGTCCGTCGTCGTTCACGCGTTGGAGGTGCTTGACGTCCATCAGCCCATCGCGCACCTTCACTGACGCGTCGCTGTTCGTTGACACGAAGTACAGCTCGTCACTCTCGACCACACTGACGGTCGCGTGGCGGGCCAGCAGCTCGTCGGCCTGCCCGAACCGGTCCCCGAACGTGCGCCACTCCCAGCGGGGCACGATCTCCGGCGCGCTCATCGCCGGGACGGTAGTCGCCGCCTTCGCCATCACCTCGCTCGCACCCCCGATGGCCGCTTTTCGCCAACCCGTCCTAGCCTTGGCACCAGACGGTCCATCCCTCCCGGACCGCCCGGACGTGCGCCCTCGGTGGCTCCAAGCGCCGAGGGCGCTGCCGCGTCACGGGGGGCATTCTCTGGCAACTCCATCAAATTTTTTTGATGGATCTGGCTCGCCGGGGTTAGCCTGCCGTCATGGACGCGGCCATCGCCCGCTCCGACGTAGGGGAGCCACCTCGGTTCCTGCAACTCGTCGGCCATCCTGTCCGGTGGCGCCTGCTGGGGGAGCTGGCCCGGAGCGACCGGGCGGTGCGCGAGCTGACCGACCTGCTCGGCGAGGGCCAGAGCCTGGTGTCGTACCACCTCACACAGCTCGGTGCCGCCGGGCTGGTGCGGAACCGTCACAGCTCGGCCGATCGACGCGACCGCTACTACACGATCGATCTCGGGCGCTGTCGAGAGCTGTTGCAGGAGACGGGCGGGTCGCTGCACCCCGCCTTGTCACTCGCGGCGGCGCCGCGCCCGCTCCGTTCCGGCTCAGCCCAGTCGCGGCGGCCGCGGATCCTGTTCCTGTGCACCGGGAACAGCGCCCGCTCCCAGATGGCCGAAGCGCTGGTGGCGCAGATGTCGGGGGGCCGGGTCGACGCCGTGTCGGCGGGGAGTCGTCCCAAGCCGCTGCATCCGAACGCCGTGCGGGTGATGAAGGAACGCGGCATCGACATCAGCGGCAACCGGACCAAGCACCTGGAGGAGTACACGGCGCAGCGGTTCGACGTCGTGATCACGCTGTGCGACCGGGTCCGTGAGGTGTGTCCGGAGTACCCGTTTCACCCGGATCTCGTGCACTGGAGCATTCCGGATCCCGCCGTCGTGGACCCGAACGATCCAGACACGTATCCCGCCTTCGAACGTCTCGCCACCGAACTCTCGACCCGTATCGAATTCCTGCTCGTGTCGCTGGACGAGTCCCTCGACCAGGAGGTCAACCAATGACGACCAACGATGAGACCGTCAATGTCCGCTACATGGTTGACGATGTTGATCAAGCGATCGACTTCTACACGGAACTGCTCGGCTTCAAGGTCTTGACGAGCGCCGCGCCGGCGTTCGCCGACGTGAAGCGGGGCAACCTGCGACTGCTGCTCGCCGGTCCGGCCAGTTCGGCGGGGCGGCCGATGCCCGATGGTCGCAAACCAGGTCCGGGTGGCTGGAACCGGATCCACTTCATCGTCGACGACATCGACGCCGAAGTCGGCCGGTTGCGCGACGCGGGTGCGACGTTCCGCAACGACATCGTGACCGGCCCGGGCGGCAAGCAGATCCTGCTCGAGGACCCATCCGGCAACGTCGTCGAACTGTTCCAGCCCGCCGCGCGCTGACCCGACACACCGCACGGAACGCCGGCGGATCGGCGACGACTACGGTTCGGCGTCGACAGACGAACGGGGAGGAACCATGCAGCCCGTGCCTGAACCGTATCCCGCCCAGCTGGTGTTCGCGCCGCCCGATCGGATCGCCAACTGGCGACCGCTCGTGCAATGGCTGCTCGCCATCCCGCACTTCATGGTGTTGTATGCCCTCCGGAGCGTCGTCGAGATCCTCGCCATCATCTCGTGGTTCATCATCGTCTTCACGGGCGGTCTGCCCGATGGCATCGCACGGGTGCAGGCGATGTTCCTGCGCTATCAAGCGCGGGTCAGCCTCTACGCCGGGTTCCTCCAGGCGGAGTATCCGCCGTTCACGTTCGACACGGTCGCCGCCGATCCCGGTGACGTCTCGCGCCTGCGGGTGGACCTCCAGCCCGAGCTCCAGAACCGCAACCGTGTCACGGTCGGCTTCCGTCTGATCCTGGCGATCCCGCAGGCGATCGTCCTCGTGGCCCTCTGGATCGCGGCCGTCGTCGTCCTCATCATCGGGTTCTTCGCCGTGCTGTTCACAGGCCACTGGCCCGAGGGTCTGCGCACATTCGTGCTGAACGTGGTCCGCTATCAGCTCCGATTCGAGGCGTACCTCTTCCTCCTCACCGACCGGTACCCGCCGTTCGCGCTGAACTGAGCTCGGCGCCGTGCGCGTCGAGGGCGTGGTCGCCGCCGGCTACGAGACGGTCGCAGAGGCGGTTGCGGGCTGCGGGCCGGGTGTGGCGGTGGCCGCCTTGGTCGGCGGCCGGAGCGTCGTCGACGTGTGGACCGCCGACCTGAGCGAGGAGTCGCTGCTGTGCACGTGGTCGGCGGTCAAGCCGGTGACCGGCGCGTGCCTGCTGACGTTGGTCGAGCGGGGACGGATCGGCCTCGACGACCCGGTCCTGTCCGTGTGGCCCGAGCTGGCCGACGACCGGCTGTTGGTGCGGCACGTCCTCACCCACACGGCCGGCCGGGTGACGGTGCCGGTCGTACCGCTCACGGACTGGGACCGTTCGGTCGAGGCGTTGGCGGCCCAGCCACCGGACTGGGCTCCTGGGCAGGCCGTCGGCGAGCACGCCCAGACCTTCGGACATCTCGTCGGCGAGGTCGTCCGCCGCGTCGACGGACGCTTACTCGGCCAGTTCCTTCGGGACGAGCTGGCCGGTCCCCTCGGCCTCGACGTCCACATCGGGCTCGGCCCCGCCGAACTGGCCCGAGCGACCGACAGTGTGGGGCTCGACGAAGCGTGGTGGCGGGCGGCCCGAGGCGAGCCCGGATCGCTCCGGTACCGGGCGCTGGGCCCGTGGACCGACGTCAACGACGTGGCATGGCGCCGGGCCGAGATCCCGGCGGTGAACGGCTTCGCCACGGCCCGCGGCCTGGCCGCGTTCTGGCAGGCGTTCCTGGACGGACGGCTCCCCGCTGGCGTGGGTGAGGCGGGCGCGTCCGGTCACGACCTGTTCGTCGACGAAGACGTCACGTGGACCCTCGCGGGCGGCCGGCTCGACGGGCCCGACGTCGGCATGGGCGGCCTCGGTGGGCAGTGGGCCGCGGCCCGGCCGTCCCTCGGGCTGGCATGGGCCTTCCTCACCAACCGCGTGGGCGACCACGACCGAGCCCAGCGCGTCGAGGATGCGCTCGTGGCGGTGCTCACCGACTGACGTGGCGGGCCTCCGTCCCGGTTCTCGGCGTAGAAGTGACCGAAAGCGAGGCCGTACGACGCCGAGAAGCTCAACGACGCCGAGAATCTGGCGGCCGGGCGGCCGGCTGTCACAGACCGTTCGCGGCGGCGAGTTGCGCGGCGGGCGCGGAGTCGCTCCGGCCGACGACCAGCTTCATCGACTGGTCGATGGAGCTGGCGACGCTGAGACCGGCACCGGCCACCATCACCACCGCGACCGAGACGCCCGGCAGGGCGCCAATCCGATCGGCGTCCAGTCCGGCCGCGACCCGGCCTGGCCGAGCTGGAAGGATGACGAGGGTGCCTTCTCGCGCCACGCTGCGCGTCCGGGCCGGCGTGGGGTCGCCTTCGACGATCTCGATGCTGTGCTGTCCCGTCAGCATGGGCGCGATGGCAGTCTTGGCCGGGGCCAGCACCGTCGCGTTGAGCCCCGTGCGCCGCAGGCGAGTCAGGAGTTCGACGGCGAGGGCGGTGCTCCGATCGGAGCCGGTGAGATCACGGGACGACAGCGGCAGCACGACGTGGTCGACCAGCGTCTCGCTGGCCCGCAGGAGGACCACGGGCACCGGTGACACGGCCGCGATCTGCTCCGCCATCGTCCCGAACACCAGCTCGGTGGCACGGGTGAGGCCGTCGGGATCGATGGGTTCGGCGTCGAGCAGGAGCAAGGACGCCCTCTCGCTCCGGCAGGCGTGGGCGATGCCACTTTCGAGCGACGTGTCGACGCGGAACACGACGTCGACGTCCATGCCGATCTTGCTCATCTCGGCGCTGGCGCGGGCGATGAGCTTCTCGTCGTCGCGGTGGTCCGAGTCGGCGTCCACTGACACGCGCACCGGCACGACGACGCCTCCGTCGGCCGTAGCCACGCGGCTCGCGATGCGGGCGACGGCCGTCAACCGGTCGAGCTGCAGGAGCGGCAGCACGATGGTCCGACCGAGCTGATCGGCGCTCTCGGCCGCGGGCTCCATGCGGTGCGCGGCGCGGTTGGTGGCGAGCGAGGACACGACGAGCGACACGACGATCAGCCACAGGACGGCGTTCACGACGGTCTCCCCGAACAGGCCGATCTGGAAGCCCACGATGGTGGCGGCGAGCGTTGCCGCCGCTTGCGCGGTGGAGAGCCCGAACACCATCAGGACCTCGTCCCAGGAGAAGTGGAACAACGGCCTGGTCAACGCGGCCGCGATCGCCTTACCGCCCAGGCAGGCGAGCAGGAACACCCCGGCGTAGCCCAGCGTGTGGGCCTGGACCATGACGGCGGGGTCGATGATGAACCCGACCGACACCAGGAACAGCGGGATGAACAGGGCCGAGCCGAAGAAGCCGATCCGATCCATGAGCGCACCGGCGTTGGGCACCTGGCGGTTGAGCCCCAGGCCGGCGAAGAACGCGCCGACGATGCCGTCGATCCCCATCATCTCCGCCAGCACCGCGCCGGACAAGAAGGTGGCGAGCACGAAGACGAATCGCAGCGTTCGTTCCTGACCCATGCTGCGGTAGAACCATCGACCGATCCGCGGCAACACGACGAAGCACCACAAGGCGAGCAGCCCCAGCCCGACGACGAGCTGTGCCACCAGGCCGATACCGGTGGCGTCCCCCGTCGTCGCGCCGCTCACGCCGGCCAGCACGCTCAGCGACAACGTGTCCGTGATCACCGTGGCCCCGACGCTGGTGGTGACGGCCACGTTGCCGGCCAGTCCGTAGCGGCGCGCCGTCGGGTAGGTCACCAACGTGTGCGACGCCAGGAGCGAACCGAGCAGCAGCGCCGCCGGGACGGCGAAGCCCAGGGACAGACCGCCGAACGTGCCGCCGAGCATCGGAAGCGTGAAGGTCAGCAGGGCGAAGGTGATGGCCGCCGTCCGGTTGCGCCTGAACATGTCGAGATCCAGCTCCAGCCCGGCGAGGAACATGAGGTAGAGCAGGCCGAAGTTGCCGAGCGCGTTGAACGTGGTGTCGCTGGCCGGGATGACGGCGAGCACGTGGGGCCCGATGATCATGCCGCCCGCCAACAATCCGATGATGCCGGGCAAACGCACCCGCTCGGCGACGAACGGGCCGAGGATGATCACCAGGATCACGACCAGGAACTGCCACGGCGGCCCCGCTGGTCCGTGGAAGTTGAGGAACGCCAAGGGGGCAACGACGACCATTACGAGCTCCTGATCGGGATGACGGGAATGGCGGAGGGATTGCGCCCGAAGGCGGGGAGCAGCCACATGTTTTGCAGGTCCTGTAGCGTGCCGTCGGCCTCGAACCCTCGGATCGCGGTGCTCACGGCCTCGGTGTTCTTCGAATGGTTCGGCAGCGCGGCGCCGTACTGGTCCCGGCTGGCGAACTGCGCCGGCACCGTCAAGGTGGACGAGCCGTTCGTGCGGGCGAGGGCGTTCGGCAGGTCCATCAGGCCGGCGTCGACCGTGCCGTTTTCGACGGCGGCGATCACGGCCTCGAGCGACGGGAAGCCGCGCGGCTCCTTGTCCGGCCGGACGTCGTTCTTCAGGAAGGCCAGGTTGGTCCCGTCGGTCAGGGCCCCCCACGTGAGCCCCTTCGCCGTCTCGAGGTCGGGCACATCGGTGCCACGCTGTACGACCACGCCGCGGTTCACCATGTAGTACGGCGCCGAGAAGTCGACGGTCTTCTCTCGTTGGCTGGTGATCGTGATCTGGCTGAGGGCCAGATCGACTCCCGGTGGGAGCTTGCCGTCGAGGAGCTCGACGAGCGGAGCGGCGACGACGACGACGTGATCGAGATCCAGCTCGTCGGCCAGCGCGTGGGCGAGGCCGAACTCGAACCCACCGTCGACGTCAGCGGCGTCGGTGCCCTCCCAGAATCCGGGGGCGGGGATGGCGGCGGCGACCGTGAGGGTGTCCGGCGTGGCCGGCGTGAACCGGCCCGAAGCGCCGCTCGACGAGCTCGAGCAGGCCGAGGCGAGTACCGCGCCGGCGAGGAGCACCAAACCGCGGCGCAGGCTCGACACGGGCCGGAGCGTAGATGGGCCGCCGCGTCGCCGCAGGCTTCCCGGGTTGTCGCCGCGCCTGAACGGCTACGGTCGCCGGCCGTGGGGGACATCTTCAAACGCTTGCTCGAACCCGGTCGCATCGGGACCCTCGAGTTGCGCAACCGGATCGTCATGTGCCCGATGGGCGACAGCCTCTGCGAGCCCGATGGCACCATCAGCGCCAACCAGGCCGCGTACTTCGAGGCCCGAGCGCGGGGTGGCGCCGCCCTGCTGCTCGTCGGTTCGATGGGCATCGCCTACCCGCGGGCGTCGTTCGACGAGCGCCAGGTCGGGGTCAGCGACGACCGGTTCCTCGACGGCCT
>DASXAI010000286.1:0-3641 GCA_036406775.1 Acidimicrobiales bacterium | reverse complement strand
CCATCTCCCCGAGCCGGCGGATGGCCCGGACCGAGGTGACCCCGCCGAGGATGGCGCCGGCGCCACCGATGGACGCCAGCACGCCGAGGAAGGCGGGCGCCTGGTGGAGTCCCTTGTCGACCACGGCGATGACGAGGGTCTCGTCGAAGCCGATGACGAGGCAGGCGGTGGCCGCGATCGTCACCAGGCGGAAGAGGGCGGGCGACATCCGGATGTGGCGCATGCCCGCCGTCAACGACGACCGCAGCGGCTCGTCGTGCGGCTCGGGCGCCGACTCCTGCACCCGCAACATGACGGCCGCGATGGCCGCCACGACGAAGGTGGCGCCATCCACCAGCGCTACCGCGCCACCGCCGAAGGCCGCGAACAGCCCGGCGCCGACGAGCGGCGACACGAGCCGCAGGCCGTCACGCGCCGTGCGGAGGGCAGCGTTGGCGCCGCCGAGGTGCTCGTCGGCCACCATGTCCTTGAGGATCCCGGCGTTGCCCGCCCCGAGCAGGCTCGTGCTGAACCCCATCAGCACCGCCACCACGTAGATGATCCACAGCTGGCTCGAGCCGTGGACCATGAGCAGCGGCAGGAGCACGGCCGCGCTCAGCAGGTTGGTGACGATGAGCAGCGGACGGCGGTGCACCCGGTCGGCCAGATAGCCGAGGAAGGGCGCCGAGATCATCATCGGGGCGGTGAAGGCGAAGAACACCGCACCGGCGGCCGAGCTCGATCCCGTCAGCTGCTTGGCCCAGATGGCCAGGGCCAGGAACATGGCGCTGTCGCCGAAGGTCGAGCACGCCTGCCCGACGAAGTAGCGCCGAAAGTCCCGGTTCGCGAAGGCGCCGCTCTTCATCATCCCCACCTCGTGACCGGGTAGCCCGAGGCCAGGAGGCGCACGGGACGCGCGTCGTCAGGCCGGGCCTTGGGATCGCGGGCTCGGTCGGCGTACCGCTCGGCGAACAGGGCGACGACGTCGTCGCTCAGCTGCTGCAGCTCGGCGGGCGTGACCCACGTGAGGGTGCCCATGAAGAACGCGGCGTTCCGCCACTCGGCCGGCTCGCGACGGCTCTCCTCCGCGTACGTGACCGCTCGCTGCAGCTCCCGTTCCATGAAGATGCGCATCAGGGCGGCGGTCGCCGCCGTCCCCTCCTCGTCATTGGGGACGTCGTCGAAGTGCTGGCGCTCCGCGGGCAGCCGCCATGGCCGCTGGCGGCCCGTGCCGCCGGGCGCCGGCTCGACATAGCCGTACTTGGCGAGCTGGCGGAGGTGGAACGAGCACGACGCCGGCGTGTCGCCGAGCAGCTCGGCGCAGCGGGTCGCCGTCGCCGATCCCTCGGCCAGGAGGACCTCGAGGAGGGCGATGCGGGTGGGGTGGGCGAGGGCCCGCATCGTCCTCGGATCGGAGATGTGGCGGACCGTCTGGGCCGGCGCCGACTTCTTGGCCTTCGCAACCATACTTTCGAAAGTAATCTTTCGAAAGACTTCTTGTCAAGGATGTCTTGCCACTCCCACAACGCGTTCTCGACAGCGCCTGGCGTCAGACGACGATGTTGACGAGCTTCGGGGCGCGCACGATCACCTTCTTGGGCGCGGTACCCGCCAGGGACTGCTGCACCTTGCTCGACTCCAGCGCCAGCCGCTCGGCCTCGGCTTCGCCGATGGCGACGTCGACCTCGAGCTTGTCGCGCACCTTGCCGTTGACCTGCACGACCATCGTGACGGTGTCGAGCTTGGCGAGCTCGGGGTCGGCGGTGGGCCACGTCCGCGCGTGGATGTGCTCGCCCGGATGCCGCCGCTCCCACAGCTCGGCGGTGATGTGCGGCGCGCACGGCGCGGCCACCAACAGGAGCGTGTCGACCGCGAACGCGGTCTTGCCCCGCTTGTGGAGCAGGTTGGTGAACTCCATGAACGAAGCGACCGCGGTGTTGTAGGACCACCGGTCGAACTCTTCGGTGACCCGCACGATGAGGCGGTGCGCGGCGCGGTCCACCTCCGTCGCGGCATCGCCGGCCGCGTCGGGCACGGCGTCGCTGGAAGGATCGGCGAGCCGCCAGAGGCGCCCCAGGAAGCGCGCGCAGCCCTCGATGCCGGCGTCGTCCCAGTCGACGTCGTCCGAGGGTGGGCCGACGAAGAGGTGGAACAGACGGAGCGCGTCGGCGCCGACCGTGTCGATGTACTGCTCGGGCGCGACGAGGTTGCCCTTGCTCTTCGACATCTTCGAGCCGCCGAGCCGGATCATGCCCTGCGTGAACAGTCGGGAGAACGGCTCCCGCACATCGCGCGGGGCCACGTCGAGATCGGCCAGCGCCTTCGTGAAGAAGCGGGCGTACATCAGGTGGAGGATGGCGTGCTCGACCCCGCCGATGTACTGGTCGACCGGCATCCAGTGCGCCACCGCCTCGCGGCTGAACGGGGCGTTCTCGTTGGTCGGGTCGCAGAAGCGGAGGAAGTACCACGACGAGTCGACGAACGTGTCCATGGTGTCGGTCTCGCGGACGGCCGGCCCGCCGCACTTCGGGCACGTCGTGTTGAGGAAGCCCTCGTGGAACTTGAGGGGCGACTCCCCCGTCGGCCGGAACTCGACGTCGTCGGGCGCCAGCACGGGGAGCTCGTCGTCGGGGACCGGGACTGCGCCGTGGTCGGGGCAGTACACGATCGGGATCGGGCAGCCCCAGAAGCGCTGGCGTGACAACAGCCAGTCGCGGAGGCGGTAGTTGATCTTGCGCTCGCCGACGCCCTGTCCCTCGAGCCACTCGATGGCGGCGGCGATGGCCCCGGCCTTGTCGAGCCCGTCGAGCCACTGGCTGTTGATGGCCGGCCCGTCGCCCACGTAGGCCTCGCCGTCCCAGTCCGCGGGCGGCTGCACCGTGCGGATGATCGGCAGGTCGTACGCGAGCGCGAAGTCCCAGTCGCGCTGGTCCTGGCCGGGCACGGCCATGATCGCCCCCGTGCCGTAGCCCATCAGCACGTAGTCGGCCAGGTAGACGGGCACCGGCTGCTCGTTGAACGGGTTGAGCGCGTACGCACCGGTGAACACGCCCCGCTTCTCGAGCGGCCCCTCGCCGGTGAGACGGTCGAGCTCGCTCTCGGTCAGCACCTTGGCGACGAACGCATCGACTTCGGCTCGATGCTCGGCGGTGGTGATCTCGTCCACCAAGGGGTGCTCGGGGGCCACGACGGCGTACGTCATCCCGAAGCTCGTGTCGGGCCGCGTGGTGAACACGCGCATGATCGGGCCGAGAGGCTTGGCGTCGGCATCGCAGATCGCCATGTCGAACTCGGCCCCCTCGGACCGCCCGATCCAGTTGCGCTGCATGGTGACGACCCGGTCGGGCCAGTCGAGGTCGTCGAGGTCGTCGAGGAGCTGATCCGCGTAGGCCGTGATGCGGAAGAACCACTGCTCGAGGTCGCGCTTGGTGACGACGTCGCCCGAGCGCTCGCACGTGCCGTCGGCCAGCACCTGCTCGTTGGCGAGCACCGTCTGGCACCCCGGGCACCAGTTGACCGGAGCCATCTTGCGGTAGGCGAGCCCGGCCTCGAGCAGCCGGAGGAAGATCCACTGCGTCCAGCGGATGTACTGCGGATCGTGGCTGCGGACCACGCGGCGCCAGTCGTAGGCCGCGCCGATGCGGTGCAGCGACGACGTCAGC
>DASXAI010000285.1:0-14218 GCA_036406775.1 Acidimicrobiales bacterium | reverse complement strand
GGTGGCCCTCGTGGCGACGGGCTGCTCGAAGTAGCCGACGAAATTCGCCGCCGACCGCATGAGCACCTCACCGTCATCGGCCAGCTCGAGCTCGACACCGGGCAACGCCACGCCGACCTTGCCGATCCGCACATCTGCTTCGGGTGTCAGTGTCGCGAGCGCCGTGTTCTCGGTCTGGCCGTACGCCTCTCGAACGGGCACCCCGATGGCCCAGAAGTACTCCAGGACCTTGGGCGCGATGGGAGCGGCCCCGGACACGGGCAGCCGCACCCGCCGGAGGCCGAGCTTGTCCCGCAGGCTACGGAAGACGAGGAGATAGCCGAGGCCGAACACGAGCTTGTCCCGCGCCCGCATCTCGGCGTGCATGCGTCGAGGGGCGAGGCGCTGACCGCGTCGCATCCAGAACGAGTAGACGTGGCGCTTGAGCCAACTGGCGTCGGCCATGCGGATCTCGGTCGACGCCATCATCTTCTCCCAGACCCTGGGCACACCGAGGAAGAGCGTCGGTTGGACGTCGCGCAGGTCCTCGACGAAGGACTCGCCGCCTTTGCCGAAGTTCACGACATAGCCCACGTTGAGGGCATTGATCACCGAGTTCAACCGTTCGGCAATGTGACACAGCGGAAGGTAGGAGAGGATCTCGTCGTCGGGTGTCGCCGTGAAGACCTGGCGGAACGAGTTGGTCGCCGCCAGCAGGTTGGCGTGCGAGAGCATGGCGCCCTTCGGAGGTCCGGTGGTGCCGGAGGTGTAGACGATCATGGCGATGTCGCTGGGTTGCAGCCGGGCGACGTGCTGCGCCCAGTCGTCAACGGACCCGCCGGCGCCCAGCGCCTCGAGCTCGGTGAAGCTCATGATCATCGGATCGTCCAAGTAACGGCGGACGCCTCTGGTCTCGATCACGACGATGTGGCGCAGGTGCGGCAGGTTCTCTCGCACGGCGAGGACCTTGTCGAGCTGTTCCTCGTCTTCGGCGACGAGGACGACGGCCCGGCAGTTGTGCAGGAGGAACTCGACCTCGGCGCTCGGGCTGGTCGGGTACACGCCGACGCTCGTGGCCCCGATGCCCTGGCTGGCGAGATCGGTCATCACCCACTCGGGTCGGTTCTCGCTGTGGATCGCCACGCAATCGCCCGGCTTCACGCCCACGGCCAGCAGGCCCGTGCCGATTCGCGCCGTGCGCTCGGCGTACTCCTGCCATGTGTACTCGCGCCAGCGCGACAGCTCGTTGTGGCGCAGGGCGACGCGTCGTCCGATTTCCGCGGCCCGAAGGAGGAGCAAGCCCGGCAGGGAGTTGTCGAGCTGACGCTCCACGGACGGGGGCGCGAGGACCGCGGTCACGGTTCGGCTCCCACATATGCCTCGACCACCTGCCGGTTGGACCGGATCTCCTCGGGCGCTCCCGTGGCGACGACCTTTCCGAATGCCAGCACGAGCAGCCGGTCGACGAGGTCCATGACGAGATCCATCTGGTGCTCGACGAGGATCATCGCCATGTCGAGTTCGTTGCGGATCTCGGAGATGTGCCCGGCCAGGTCTTCGGTCTCCTCGAGACTCATGCCGGCTACCGGTTCGTCGAGGAGAAGCAGCTTCGGGTCCATGGCGAGGGCTCGGCCCAGCTCGATGCGCTTCTGGATGCCGAACGGCAGCAGCCCCACGGGGTGGTGCCGGTACGGACCGAGGTCGAGCAGATCCATGATCTCGGCGCATCGCCGCCGGTGCTGGATCTCCTCGCGTCGGGCTCGACCCCACCAGAGCGCGCCGGCAACCGGTCCGGCCTTCATCAGGTGGTGCCGGCCCAGCATCAGGTTGTCGATCACCGTCAGGTTCGAGAAGAGGGCCAGGTTCTGGAACGTTCGCCCCACACCCGCCTCGGCCGTCGCCGCGGGGCGCATGGTCGCCAGGTCGTTGCCGTCGAGCAGGGCGTGACCGGACTGGGGCCGATACACGCCGTTCAGGCAATTGAGAATGCAGGTCTTACCGGCGCCGTTGGGCCCGATCACGCCGAAGAGTTCGCCTCGGTCGACCGAGAAGCTGACGTCGGTCAGGGCGGCGACGCCACCGAACCTCAGCGTGAGGCCCGACACCTCGAGGACCGGGGGCCGGGCCTTCGTGCTCGGGGCGGCGACGGCAACCGGACTGGCGACCACCATGGTGTCCATCAGGCGCTCCATCGCTTCTTGCGCCGGTAGGTCTTCACATCACGGAAGGAGCGTCGCCCGGCCTCACCCGCGCCGAGGTACGACTCCTTGATGTCGGCGTCGGCCTTGAGCTCCAGCGCGGGGCCTTCTCTCACGACCCTGCCTGTCTCGAGGATGTAGCCGTGGTCGGCAATGGAGAGGGCCATGTTGGCGTTCTGCTCGACGAGCAGCACTCCCGTGCCCTGACGGTTGATGTCCACGACGATCTCGCACAGGTGAGGTAAGAACGCCGCCGCCAGCCCGTGCGTGGGCTCGTCGAGCAACAGCAGCTTGGGATCGGCCATGAGCGCCTGCCCGATGGCGAGCATCTGCTGCTCACCGCCGGAGAGGTAGCCGGCGAGCGACCCGCGCCGGTCGGCCAAGACCGGGAACATGTCGAGCACGCGCTGGTAGGACTGGCGCAGGCCGACCCGATCTCGGCGGGTGAAGCCGCCGGCGCGCAGGTTCTCGTCCACGGTCAACTCGCTGAACACCCGCCGGCCCTCCATCACCTGCGCCACCCCGGATCGGACGATCGAGGGCGCGTCGTTGTGCTGGATCTCTCGTCCCTCGAGCTCGATGGTGCCCTTCGTGACCTTCCCCCGATGAACGGTCAGGAGGCCGGTGATGGCCCGGAGCAAGGTCGTCTTCCCGGCGCCGTTCGGGCCGAGTACGGCGACGATGGCGTCCTTCGGCACGTCGATGCTCACGCCCCGGAGCACGAGCACGACGTCGCTGTAGACCACCTCGAGGTTGTGGATGGCGAGCACCAGCCCCGCGTCGCTCGACGTCGTTCCCTCTGGCGCCCCGTTTACCCCGCGCCTCATCATATGAAGGTACGAAGATGGGTCGTCAGGTCCCAGAGACAATTGTTGGCCCGCAGGGGGACCTTTGGCCCTTTAGGCGACGAAGCAGCCGAGAGAGACTGACAGCCCGGGAGGTTCGGGGATGGATCGTCTGAGCCCGCTCGACAGCCTGTTCCTTCACGTCGAGGACGGCATCACGCACATGCACATCGCTTCGTGCGCGACGTTCGAAGGACCGGCGCCGGGCTATGCGGACTTCGTGGCCCTTCTGGCGAGCAAGCTGCCCGTCCTCGGGAGGTATCGACAGAAGGTGCGCTTCGTGCCGGGGCAGCTCGGCCGACCGGTGTGGGTCGACGATCCCCACTTCAACTTGGCGTACCACGTGCGTCACACCGCGCTGCCGCCGCCCGGAGGCGAGCCGGAGCTCAACAACCTCATGAGCTGGCTGATGTCGGTGGAGCTCGATCGCCGCCGTCCCTTGTGGGAGGCATGGATGGTCGAAGGCCTCACGGAGAACCGCTGGGCGATGATCTCCAAGGTCCATCACTGCATGGTCGACGGGATCTCCGGCACGGATCTGATGGTTCTGCTCCTCGACCCGGCCAGGGAGCACACGCCGCCTCCCGCCGACACGTGGACTCCCGAACCGGAGCCCAGCGATATGACGCTGCTGGTCTCAGCCCTGCGCGACCTTCTTCTCACGCCGGCGGAGCAGCTTCGAGCCGCTCGCTCCCTGCTGCGTCGACCCGGCGCTGGGCTCACGGCGCTCGTGGATTCAGTGCAGGGCGCGGTGGCCCTCGGACGCGAGCTGGTGCCGGCGCCGGCGCTCTCCATCGAAGGCCCCATCGGGCCCCAGCGTCGATGGGCTGCGGGCCGCGCCAGCCTCGACGACCTGAAGCAGATCCGCGGCGTCTTCGGGGGGACGGTCAACGACGTGGTGCTGGCTGTGATCGCCGGCGCCTTCCGAGATCTGCTGGTGGCCCGGGGCGACCCCGTCGACCACGCCGTGGTGCGCTCACTCGTCCCCGTCTCAGTGCGAGCGACGGACGACCACACGGCCAACAATCAGGTGTCGGCCTCGATCGCCGAGCTCCCAATTGGTGTCGCGGACCCGGTCGAGCGGCTGGAAGCAACGCGACGGCAGATGGACGCCCTCAAGGCCTCACACCAGGCCGATGCCAGCAGCGCCATGAACTCCATGGCTGCCTTCAGCCCTCCGATGCTCTATGCCCTCGGGCTGCGGTCGGGTACGACGGCGGCCCGGCACGTCCCGCAGCGCAGTGTGACGACGGTGACCACGAATGTCCCCGGTCCGCGAGATCCTCTCTACGCCCTGGGACGAGAGATGCTCGAGTACCTGCCCTTCGTCCCCCTCTCGCAAGGGGTGCGCATCGGTGTCTCGATCCTGTCGTACAACGGCAAGGTTCGCTTCGGCGTGACAGGTGACTACGACACCATGCCCGAGGTGGATTGGTTCTGCCACCGCATCGAGGCGGGCGTAGCCGAGCTCGTTCAACTGGCTGGCGCGGGTGCCGACACGATCCATCGTTCGAGCTGTGCATAGACGTCGGGGTGCGAGAGAAGATCGAAGTGAGTCAGACCGCCGACGTGGTGGTGCTTGTCGATGTCGAAGGGGATTCGCTGCTCTCTCCCGTGACCCGAGGCGCTGGCGTAGTGAACGAGGAGATCGCCGACGAGCTGACCGAGAGGGTGACGGCGGTTCTTGGTGACCGTCGCCGCGATGTTGTAGTAGGCGACGTACGGAAGGAACGGGACCTCACTGGTTGTGCGCTTCATGCGCCTCGCGCCGTCGGCCTCCTCAGGGTCGTCGGCGACCAGCGTCCCGAACCGCAGGTCGGCGATGCCAGCGCTACGGGCGTCGAGGAGAGTGGCGAGACCGCGAGCCTCGGGTACGGCCCGGAGCGCTCCTGCCGCCTTGTCCACACTGCGAGCCAACGGGACACCGAGGTGCGGACTTCCGAGACAGAACACCCGGCGTACGCGCTGCACCCACCGGCAGCCGTCGGTGAACGCGTCATGGCAGGCGCTCCGGGCGACGAGGCCACCCATCGAGTGTCCGATGAGCGCGAACTCGTCGATGTCGGTCGGCCAGGCGTCGGTGAGGCGCTCGAGCAAACGAGACAGCTGGGCGCCGTTGTCCGGGATGCGCAGCCCGCTGTTGTAACGGATGTACACGGGCGTGAACCCGTGGTCGCGCAGGCGCTCGCCGAAGCGGAACGACCCGTGCACGAGTTGCTTCCGCCGCGTGGGCTGCCAGGCATCGTCGGTCTCGCACAGCCCGTGCAGGAACACAGCGACACGGCCCGTTGCGTCGGGGAACGCCTCTGCCACGGCCTCGGCGGTGAGAGCCACGTTGCGGCGTTCGACTCGGACCGCCATCGAAACGGTGAAGTCCTCGGCGACGCGGTGCAGCCGGTCGCCCCACAGCCCGTTGACGGCGCCGACGGCGATGTTCCCGCCTCTCGAGGAGTCGAGCCGAGTCCCGTCCTCCGGCATCGTCATCGCCGCGACGATGGCGCCGATCGGCGTGACCAAACGAAGGACGCCGCCCACCGAGTCATAGACGGTTCGCGCCATCGTGCCGTGCGCTTGGCCCGCGCCCTTGCCGACCGGTCCGCTCGCCTGGAAGCCCCGGTCGGCGATCGACAAGTGGAGATCGCGGATCATCCCGACGCCCCCGCTCACCAGCGCGCCGGCGATCGATCCGGCCGCACGGACCTCCCCTCGACACACCATTGGTCCCACCTTCCCCTCCGGGAGATGGTTGCAGATGACAACGGCGGATTCAACGAGCCGTCAGACCTACTGTGATGGGAGGGGCGGGCACGGTCCCGGGATCAGAGAGCCGTTGCCGGCCGTCGAAGCAGGTTGCCGCACGTCTGGGGGTGCGCCCATGAAGGAGCTCGTGTTCCACCGGCTGCTGTTGCCCGCCGTCGAGCGCTGGGCCTCCAAGACGGGGATACGGGACGGCACGTACGAGGGAACGTTCGCCGAGCACGGCGAACGCGTGCTGCGGCTCGCCGACGCCATGACGAGCGAGCTGGGCCTCGGCCCCGGTGACCGCTTCGCCGTGTTGGCCTGCAACAGCCACCAGTACCTCGAGCTGTACCACGCGGGGTTCCTGGGCGGCAGCGTCATCAACCCGCTCAACCTGCGCCTCGCCGGTGAAGAGCTGCAGTTCGTCCTCGCCGATTCCGGGAGCGCGGTCGTCTTCGTCGATGCTGTGTTCGCCGAGCACCTCGAGCGCAACATCGCACCGGTGCGCGCCGATCTGCCTCTGCGCCAGGTGGTGCTCATCGGTGACGGCGATGGGCCCCACGACGTCCGTTACGAGGACATCATCGCCACCGGCCGGCCCGTGATCCCTGCCGAACCGGAAGAGTCGGACCTCGCCGTGCTCATGTACACCGGCGGGACGACGGGGCGGCCGAAGGGCGTCCTGCTCGACCAGCGAGCGGAGATCCTGAACCTGTACCACATCGGGATTGCGCTCGGGTTCAGCGATCAGCGCGTCTACCTGCATCAGACGCCCATGTTCCACGCCGCGTCCATGGGCGGGGTCATCGGCGTCCCAGCCAGTGGAGGCACGTCGGTCTTCATTCCGCTGTTCGATCCCGGCGCCGTCATGGACGTCATCGAGCGGTACGGCGTGGACTGGACGATGATGGTTCCCACGATGATTGCGATGGTGCTCGGCCATGCTGACTTCCGGCCCGAGCGCCTCGCCTCGCTGCGGGATCTGGTGTACGGAGCCTCGCCGATGCCTGCGGCTCTGCTCGACCAGCTCCGCACGATGTTCCCGACGATGAACCTCTGGCAGGGCTACGGAATGACCGAGTGCTCGTCGGTCCTGACGTTCCTGACCCCTGACGACCACCGGCGGGGCGGGACGGTGCTCGCGTCCGCCGGCCGCGCCGTGATCGGCGTCGAACTGTCGATCCGGAACGCCGACGGTGCGCCTCTGCCGGTGCACACCGACGGTGAAGTCTGTGCGCGTGGTGGCAACTTCATGCGGGAGTACTGGCACCGACCGGTCGAGACGGCGGAGGTGTTCCGCGACGGCTGGTATTGCACCGGCGACCTCGGGCATCTCGACGACGAGGGGTACCTGTACCTCGTCGATCGATCGAAGGACATGATCGTGAGCGGCGGCGAGAACATCTATTCGATCGAGGTCGAGAACGCCGTGTCGACGCATCCTGCCGTCGCGCAGGTGGCGGTCATCGGCATCCCGCACGAGGTGTGGGGCGAGCAGGTTCACGCCATCGTGGTTCTCCACGAGGGAGTCACGGTGACACCTGAGGAGATCATCGAGCACGCCCGAGGCACGATTGCCGGATACAAGGTGCCGAAGTCGCTCGAGCTCCGGACCGATCCGCTCCCGCTGTCGGGGGCGCTGAAGCCGCTCAAGCGTGAGCTGCGCAAACCCTTCTGGGAGGGTCGGCAAACCGCCATCCACTGAGCCGGTTGGCCTCGCTCGCGGGGTCAGCCGACTGGTCAGCCGGTGAGGTGTCGCAGCGTGCCGCGGAGCGCGTCGGCGCCGGTGTGGCGAGGTCGCCACCCGAGCTGGCGTTTGGCCTTGGTCGTGTCCATGATGACCGGCTGCGTGACCGCCTCCAACCACTGGGCCCACGGCGGCATCGGTATGTACATCACGGCGCGGGCGGCCGCTTGGACGAGACCAGCGGGGATCGGTATGGCAAGCAGGCCGAACTCCCGGGCGATGTCGGCACCGGTCAGCACGCCGTCACCCGCGATGTTGTAGGCGCCCGGCGGGCCGGCGCCGACGATGCACAGGAGGAACGCTTGACCGACGTCATCTTCGTGGACGAATTGCATGCGGACGTTGGGCACGAAGGCGGGCAACGGGAGCCGCCACGCACGCACGCCGGCCAGCCGAGATCCGACTGTGGCCAGCGGCGTCGGCACCGCCGCCTTGGCGCCGAACGCGTGCGGTCCGAGGACAACCGATGGCCGCAACAGGTACAACCCCAACCCTGGGTGCGCGGCGGACGCCTCCGTCAGCAAACGCTCGAGCTCGGCCTTCTCCTGGGCATAGAACAGCCGCTTGGCGGGTCGTGTCGGCCAGTCCTCGGCCATGCCGACCGGGTTGTCGCGGTAGAAGCCGTAGGCCGCTACCGACGACGCATACACGAAGCGTCTCACGTTGGCCTTGGCCGCCGCTCGGAACGTGTTGAGGGTGCCCGCGATGTTGATCTCGCGGATCGTCTGTCGGGGCGCGTTGCCGACGACCACGAACGCCAGATGGACGACGACATCGACGCCGAGGAACGCCTCCTCCAGCGGCGCCGGGTCCCGCACGTCGCCACGCCGGTACTCCATCTTGGTCCACCCGTGGGCGACCGGATCGAAGGGCCGACGGGCGATACCGACGATGTGGCTGATCCGATCGTCGTCTTGGAGAAGCGGTATCAACCCGAACCCGAAGGTGCCCGTCGGACCAGTCACAGCCACGGTCAGCCCATGGTCGCTCGCGCTCGGCACAAGCATCCCTTACCACTTGTTGGCGGGCGCGCCCAGAGGTAGTGCCTACGCTTCCGCCGACCACAACTCCATGGAGGACTTGCCACGCGCTTCGGACGGTTCGACGACACCAGTCGCGAGTACGTCATCTCGCGGCCCGACACCCCTCTGCCATGGGTCAACTACCTCGGCAGCGAGGACTACTTCGGCATCATCTCCAACACCGCCGGCGGCTACTCCTTCTACCGTGATGCACGCTTGCGGCGGCTGACCCGCTACCGCTACAACAACGTCCCGTTCGACATCGGAGGTCGCTATCTCTATGTACGCGACGCCGACAATGGTGACTATTGGTCACCGTCGTGGCAGCCGACGCGCTCCGCGCTCGACGGCTACGAGTGCCGGCACGGTCTCGGCTATACGGTCATCAGCAGCCAGCGCGCCGACATCGCCGTCGAGACCGTCTACTTCGTGCCGCTCGGCGAGGCAGTCGAGGTCTGGCGGACTCGCATCTCGAACCATCGGGCGTCTGAGGCGAGGCTGTCGCTCTTCAGCGCCATCGAGTTCTGCCTGTGGGACGCCATGGACGACGCCACGAACTTCCAGCGCAACTTCTCGACGGGTGAGGTGGAGGTCGAGGGCGGCGTGATCTACCACACCACGGAGTACCGCGAGCGGCGGAACCATTTCGCCTACTTCGCCTGCTCCGCTGAACTCGCCGGCTTCGACACCCAACGCGACTCGTTTCTCGGCCTCCACCGGAGCTGGGATCAGCCGCTCGTCGTCGAAGAGGGTCGGTCCGCCGACTCGATCGCCCACGGCTGGGCACCCTGTGGCTCTCACCACGTCGAGGCCGTGCTCGGTCCGGGCGAGATGCAGGAGATCGTCTTCCTCCTCGGCTACGCCGAGAACCCGGTCGACGCCAAGTTCGATCCGCCCGGCTCGCAGACGACGGCCAAGACGCGAACCCAGCCGGTGCTCGAGCGCTACCTGGGCGCCGACGGAGTGGACACAGCGTTCGCTCGGCTCCGTGACTACTGGTCGGGGCTTCTGGACACGTTTCAGGTGTCGACGCCGAGTGACCACACGGATCGCATGGTCAACGTGTGGAATCCGTACCAGTGCATGGCCACGTTCAACTTGTCCCGCTCGGCGTCGCTGTTCGAATCCGGACTTGGCCGCGGCATGGGCTTTCGAGACTCGAACCAGGACCTGCTCGGGTTCGTCCACATGGTGCCCGACCGGGGTCGGCAACGGATTCTCGACATCGCCGCCACGCAGCTTCCTGATGGGGGCGCGTATCACCAGTACCAGCCCCTTACGAAGCGCGGCAACGATGCCATCGGATCGGGGTTCAACGACGATCCGCTCTGGTTGGTCCTCGCGGTGGCCGCGTATCTGAAGGAGACCGGTGATTGGGCGGTCCTCGACGAGCTGGTCCCCTTCGACAACGAGCCCGGCACCGAGTCCACGATCGGCGAGCATCTCCGGCGGGCCCTCCAGTACACCCTCGACCGATTGGGACCTCACGGGCTGCCGTTGATCGGGCGGGCCGACTGGAACGACTGCCTCAACCTCAACTGCTTCTCCGACACGCCGGGGGAGTCCTTCCAGACCACCCAGAACAAGGAGGGCGGTGTGGCCGAGTCGGTCTTCATCGCCGGCCTGTTCACGTTGGCCGCGGCGGAGATGGCCCAGATCAATGAGCGGCTCGGCGATGGCGGCGCCTGCGAACGGTGGCGGGCCGAGGGCCAGCGGATGGCGCAGTCGGTACTCGAGCACGGGTGGGACGGTCAGTGGTTCCGGCGCGCCTACGACTACTTCGGGGGGCTCGTCGGCTCGGCCTGCAACAGCGAAGGCTCGATCTTCATCGAGCCGCAGGGCATGTGCATCATGGCCGGGATCGGACTCGACGACGGGAAGGCTCGGCTCGCCCTCGACTCGGTAGCCGAGCGGCTGTCGACGCCCCACGGGCTGGTGCTCCTCCAGCCGGCCTACACGAGCTATCGCCTCGAGCTGGGTGAGATCACCTCGTACCCGCCCGGGTACAAGGAGAACGCGGGAATCTTCTGTCAGACCAATCCGTGGATCATGATCGCCGAAACACTGATGGGCGACGGTGACCGGGCCTTCGACTATTACCTGCGCGTCAACCCCTCGGCGCGGGAGGAGCTGAGCCATGTGCATCGCTGCGAGCCGTACGTCTATGCGCAGATGATCGCCGGCAAGGATGCCCCGACGCACGGCGAGGCCAAGAACTCGTGGCTCACCGGCACGGCGGCGTGGACCTACGTCGCCGTGACGCAGTGGATCCTCGGGATCCGCCCGGAGCACGACGGCCTGCGAATCGCGCCGTGCGTGCCTTCGACATGGGACGGCTTCCGTGTCACGCGTCGCTTCCGGGGGGCGACCTACCGTGTCAGCGTCCGTACGACATCAGGGACCCGGGGCACGTCACTCGTGGTCGATGGCCGACCGATCGCTGGGACTGTCGTGCCTGTGGCACCGCCGGGTACGACGGTCATCGTGGAGGCGACGGTAGGCGCCTGACAGACCGGGTGACCGACCATCTCTGGAGACTCGCCGGGCTGGGTGCACGCGTCCGGCGGTCCCGGGGTGGCGACGCGAGCCCCGCGGAGTTCGACGAGGCCCGTTGCGGCAACGGCTTCGGCGGCGATGGCCAAGCCGAATCCGGTCGCGCCGAGTTGGTCCAAGGGGATGCCGCCCAGCACGGCTGGCAGCCCGACGCAGCGGCCGATCTCGTCGTAGATCCAGCCATGCAGGTCTCGTCGGTTTCCATGTCGGGCCCAGGGATGTACTGGTCCAGGCGATGGATCGACCGTACGAACCACCGAGGCGCGGCCTCTTTGTCCGCTTTGGGCATCGACGGATCGGCGAGGATGCCCGCGTTACCTCCGCCGTGGGGGATGGTCCTACCTTCTTCGGCGAGACCGCTCCTACCTTCGGTGCAAGAACCTTCCGTGACGACAATCAACCGCGACCTTCGAGGCCATCAGGTGCAGCCCCACACGATGGTCGGGCGACTTGCCGGTTGGTGGCGACGCCTGGTCAGAGGCCAGACCGATGCTGGCCTGTGGCTGCACCCACCACCGACCGGGCCAGTCATGTTCGACCCGTCCCTGCAGACGCCGGCCGACCTGACGACCACCCGGTCGGCGACAACGAGTCTCCCGCCGCCGCCGAAGGCGGCGTGATGGTCACGGTGCTGGGGCCGGCAGCACTCCGCAGATGGGGCAAGGCATGAAGGTCGCGCGGGCGTGCCGCGCGTCGGGCGCTGACCTCAGGGGAGGACGCCGGGGTGTCCTGGGAGACCACGACCGGTGAAAGGGGCCTGCGGCCGACGGGTGACCTCGGTGCCGGGCCATCCTAGGGTCCTTGGTCCCTGGCCAGGCGCAGGATTGCGGCCGAATGTGAGGCCATGGATTCGACGGCCACCTCACAGGCGTTCGTTCTCACCGCCGAGGCGATCAGCCGGCTCCGCGTCGAAGCACTCGGCTCGATCGTCGGCGTCAAGCATCGGGTGGTCTGGCGGACCGACCGCTCGATGGCCGGGGTCATGACCGTGGAGGGGGGTCACCGGCTGGGAACGCACCGCCATCGAGCCAACCAACATCACATGTGGGTCCTCCACGGGCACGCCAGGATCCTCGGTGTCGAGGTGGGACCCGGCTCGTACGCGTACGTCCCCAGCGGCGCCGACCATGACATCGACGCCTCCGAAACTGAGGGCTGCACCGTCTTGTACCTGTATCTCTCGCCTGACGAGGAGACTGCGACGCCGGAGGAAGCAGCGGGGGACGCCGCGCATGCCTGAGGGCGTGATCGAGTGGTTCGATCCGGCGACCGGCACAGGCCGGATCGCGAGAGGCGGACAGCGCTTCACGGTCAGCGCCGTGGACGTGGAGCGGGCGGCTCGACTTCCGGGCGCTCGGGTGCACTTCGACATCGACCGTCACCGGCCCGGCGAGGCGCTCAACGTGACGAGCCACCCGGGTGGTCGGTCACGCCCACGGTATCACGGTGTGGGCCGCCTGACGGGAGCCCGCCGCCCGGACGCCAAGCGTCTGGCGTCGGCGGATCCGTTCGAACGGCCTCTCGTGGACGCCGAGGTGCATCCCGAGAGGGTGGCGGCGGCGTGGAGTCGGTACGTCGCCGCGGGTGACGTGCTCGCCGCCGTCGCGCTGTGCGCCCCCACCGCCGTGATGCACACGACGGCGGGGGAACTGAGAGGGCCGACGCGAATCAGCGAAGCCCTCGAGGCATGGCCTTACACCGGTACGAACATCGAACCCGTCGAGGTAGCCGGACAGCAGGAGGCCGGAATCATTGCGATGACGTGGCCGGGCTGGGGTCCCGATCGTACTGCCGTCACGCGCGTCGAGCACGGGGAGATCGCGGACCTCCGCATCCAGGGCGGTGCCGAGGCCGAGCCCGAGCCCACCGGCGAGCCGGGTGTCGAGCTCAGCACGGCCGGACCGGTGACCGACGAGGCGAAGCAGTACGCGGTCGACAAAGTCCGCCACGTCGTCGCTCGAGTCAGCGCTCCTGTCCTGTTCGTCCGGGTCAGGTTGCGCCACGCCGCTGACCCCGCCGTGGACCGCCCCGCGCAAGCCGAGGCTCTGCTGGACGTGAACGGCCGGGTAGTGCGCGCCCACACTTCGCAAGCGACGATGACCGAAGCGGTCGACGAACTCGCCGATCGACTGTGGCAACGGCTGCAACATCAGCCGCATTGGTCCCGGACCGAGGGTGTGCCAGCCGAAGGCAGCGAGTGGCGCCGACACAACCGCCCATCCCCTCCGGCGCCGTGGTTCCAACGTCCACCGGAGGAGCGACAAGTCGTGCGGCACAAGACCGTCGGCGACGAGCCGGTGACCGTCGATGAAGCCGTCTTCGAGCTGGACCTCCTCGACTACGACTTCTACCTGTTCAACGATCTGGCCTCCGGACAGGACGCTGTCGTGCGACGCAAGCCCGACGGCGGACTCGAGCTACAGGTCCTCCAGCCCGACCGGATGGAGCCACCCGCGTCGAGAACATCCCCTGTGCTTCGCGTGGCGCCGGCAGCCACATTGACCGTCCAAGAGGCGCGAGCGTGGCTCGAACTCGGCGACGAGCCGATGGTGTTCTTCGCCGACTCGGTGAGTGGGCGCGGGTCGGTCCTGTACCGGCGTTACGACGGCCACTACGGGATCGTGACGCCGGCCGACTGAGAGCCTGGCGCCGGCTTCCGGCGCCAGCCTCGGGCCAGACGGACGCGAGGCGGCGAGGTCGTCGCCCCTGACGTATGGGACCTTTGCCTCTGCCGCCGCAACGACCTTGGCCTGACCATTGGCCCCATGAGGGCAACGGCGCGGCTGGGGAAGGTCGCTGGCGTGTCCGTCGGGGCGCACTGGAGCACCCTTTTCGTGCTGGCCCTGTTCTCGACGATGCTCGCCACCGTCGAGCTGCCGGACACGGCGCCCGGCTATCCGACCGCCACGTACTGGGTCGTCGCTGTCGTGCTGGCCGGAGTGTTCTTCGCCTCGATTCTCGCGCACGAGTTGGCCCACGCCGCAGTGGCTCGCCGCCATGGTGTAGCCGTCGACAGGATCACGTTGTGGCTGCTGGGCGGCATCGCCCAGCTCCACGAGCACGCGCGCGATCCGGAGGCCGAGTTGCGGATCGCCCTGGCCGGTCCGGCGATGAGCTTCGCCGTCGGTGTCGGGT